>WJJW01000455.1 GCA_014729455.1 Candidatus Eiseniibacteriota bacterium | reverse complement strand
GTCTGGAGCAGCGCGTCGTCGAGGCCCTCGAGGTCGCCGACCCGGCGCCGGTCCCCGCCCCGCTTGACCGCGCCCTTGGCGCGCGCGCGGTCCACGAGGATGTTCCGCATCGCCCTCGCCGCAGCCCCGAAGAAGTGGCGCCGCCCATCCCAGCCCGGGTCCTCGTCGCCGACCAGGCGGAGGTAGGCCTCGTGGACCAGCGCGGTCGGCTGGAGGGTCTGTCCCGGCGGCAGCTTGGCCATCATCCCCCCCGCGAGCCGGCGGAGGTCGCCGTAGATCAGCGGCAGGAGGGTCCGCGCGGCGGAGGGGTCTCCGCCGGCCGCCCGGTCCAAGAGCTGGGTGATCTCTGCCGGTGGGATCGACAACGTCCCCGCTCCCCGCGGCCATGACGGGTCCCGTAACGTGCAGCGAGAGAGTCGGCTGCCTGGTCGATTGAGGGTACGGCGTTCCGGTGGGGAGGATCAAGGTCCGTCGCGCGGACGATTTCGTGAAGGGTCGGACGCCGGTTCGGCGGGTCTGAGGTGTAGGCACGTTCCACGAAACGGCAAGGAGTTCAATATGTCGCAACATACCCGTCCGATCGAGCCGCCGGACCCGCGCCGCACCGGGATCCTCCTCCTCGCGGTTCTCGCCGCTCTCGCCGGAGCGCTCGGTCCCGCCGCGACCGGCGTGCAGGCCGATCCCGTGGACCGCTACGACTACGTCATCATCGTCGGGTCCAACGACCTGACCAACGCGGTCGAGCCGCTCCGGCAGTGGAAGGAGGAACTCGGCTACTCCGTCTGGGTCGTCACCACCGCTGAGATCGAGTACCAGTACCAGAGCGGCGACCTCGCGACCGACATCTGGACCTACCTGCACGAGCGCTACTCCCCCGACGACTGGGGGATCCGCTACGTCCTCTTGATCGGCGACGTCGATGCGATCCCGATGCGCATCCTCTATCCGGACGGCGACATCGGCGACGGCCTGGGCTACGGGAGCGACTACTACTATTGTCTTCCGTCTCACACGCAGTGGGACCAGGACGGCGACCGCCGCTGGGGGGAGTTCGGCCACGACGACCTGCCCACCGAGGGGGACATCCTCGTCGGCCGCGTGCCGTTGAACAATCCTCTCGACGTCACCGACTACGTCACCGACCTGATCGCCTACGAGCAGGACACCGGAGGCTGGAAGCGGAGCGTCCTGATGGCTGCCGGGATCCTCGACTATCCGACGAGACCGTCGGAGGCGAAGACCGACGCCGCCGTCACGACGGATCTGATCGATCGGGACATCCTGTCCCCGAACGGATGGAACGTGAAGACGCTCCATGAGCGCGGCGGGATCGATCCGTCGGGAATCGCGTCCAACGACACGCTCGACCGGCGTCACTACGAGGACGAATGCGGTCCCGCTCTCCACGGCGTGATCAACTCGCTGGCGCACGGCAACCAGAGTTCGATGGCGAGCTGGCAGTGGACCGACGACCTCGATTCCGACGGCTACTGGGATCCAGGACCACCGGCGCCGGAGATCAACGGGAACATGTTCTCGCTCGACTGGAGCATCCCGACCTTCCCTCCCGAGTCGTTCCTCTTCCTGTGCGGCTGCAGCACCGGTCGGATGCTTGGCGACGATCCCGGATTCGCCGCCAGCGGGCTGCGTTCCGAGTACCTCGTGACGACCCCTGTGACGAACTCAATGTTGAAGCAATACTTGCGAGAGGGGGCACCCGCCGTGATCGCCGCGACCGTCGGGACGGAGTACTCCAACGGCTGGGACCGGACGAGCGATGGTTCCGAACAGAGCGTCGACTACTTCGTGCTCGATGAGCTGCTGGCGAACGACCGGAACGGTGGCGATGCGTTCTACGAAGGGATGACCACCTACGCCGAATCTCCCGGTCTCGGCCTGGTCCGGGGTGTGCGCGGCTTCAACTACTTCGGCGATCCGTCGGTCCACGTGAAGGGATTCGACTCCCGTCCGGGCGGACCCGACGTCCAGATCCACGAGGGGTTCTACTATTCGTACGGAGTCGATTATGACGACAACGGTGACTTGTACGTTGCGGCGCTGACGACGCCGTTGGATCAGGCCGGACTCATCAATGTCTATCGATCGACCGACCACGGACAGACCTGGGCGCTCTGGACGACGGTTCCGCACGAGTCTCCCGTGACGACGGTCGACCTGCTCGTCGGTCGCTGGCAGTACGAGGCGCTGGACGAACGGATCCTCGTCTTCTTCGGGGACGACTACGGCGACGTCTGGGTGGAGCGGGTCGGTCTGATCGATCCGGACCAGCGCGACCGCCAGCCGATCCACGCCGAGCAGACCGGCATGCGGATCGACGACCTCGAGGCCACGCGCGAACCGGGCGCGCTCCCTCGGGCGTTCCATGCCTACGTGACCTGGGAGGCCAGCTCGGAGAGCGGATCCCACGTCTGGACCGCGCATACGCCCAACAATGGGGTGTACTGGTTGAGCCGGACCGACTTCGACGGGTACCGGATGCCGGACATCGAGGCGACGGTGGACGGCGCCGTCTACCTCTCCGCGACGGCGAGGACGAATCCCGATCGCATCGAGGTTTTCCGGAGCACGACGCAGGGAGCGACCTGGTCCGCCGGGACCGACCTGACCGACGGGGACGGGGCCGGACCGACCGACGTGCACTACCACTCGACGATCGGGGCCTCGACCGATCCCAACACGCCCGGAATCTGGGTCGCTTACGAGCTGGTGAAGTCGGCCGCGGGCGACGATCCCGAGACACGAGAGATCCGCTACGCCTACAGCACCGACTCCGGCGGGAGCTGGGAACGCAACCGGATCCTCACCGCCGCCTCGGGATCGAAGGAGACGATGCCCGACCTCGCCTCGTATCGGTCTTCCCCGAACGCCTGGATCAACGTCGTGCACAACCACCTCGGCCCCGCGGGGAACGCGGGCAAGTGGCAGGTCCGGTGGCGGTACGCGAACGCCTACACGCCCCCCTCCTGGTCCGCGCAGAGGATCTGCAACGACCATTCCGCGACCGCGTTCGAGGCGCGGGCGGTCTACTCTCCCGGCGCGCCGATCAGCGGCAGCGGGGCGGTCTACGGCGGCGCCTCCCGGGAGAACCTCTACTTCGCCGCGCCGTGGCTGGCGGGGAACCGCCCGTTCCCGGACCTGATCGCCGGCCGCGGGACGGGCGCGGCTCGCCCCCCCCGGGACGTGGCGCTCCAGGGAAGCGAACGGATGGTCCGGGAAATCGGCGATCCCCGGATCTGGCTGCCTCTGGGCGATCTCCCGGGGTTGTCGTACGCGAGCGACATCGCGTCCGACGAGGACGCGCTCTACGCGTGCGGTGCGGATCCGACCGGCGTGGGGCGCGTGTACCGGTCCTTCGACGAGGGGATCACCTGGGAGGAGACCGGGGAGCTGGAGGGCGCGGTCAGCCTCTCCTTCGTGGAGCGACTCGGCAACGGCGACCTCTGGAGCGGCGGGTTCGCGCGGATCGAGGAGGAGCCGGCCGGCGCGCTCTACCGCTTCGATGAGGAGAGCGGAGGCTGGGACCGGATGCTCGCGATCCCGGGCGCGGTGGCGACCTGCTTCCTGGAGGGGCCCTTCGGGAACCTCTACGCCGGGACCGGCTGGGACGGGGACGTCTACCGATCGGACGACGATGGCCAGACCTGGAACTGGATCGGGTCGCTCGGCAACGGAGCGATCGTCCAGGACCTGCTCATCTCTTCCGCCGGATCGCTGGTCGCCGCGTGCGAGGGAGAAGCGGTTGCGGCGATCCAGGTCTCGGAGGACGGCTCCTTCTGGGTGCCCGCGGATGGACTGGCGGGCGTCACTTCCGCGTACGACCTCCAGATC
>WJJW01000454.1 GCA_014729455.1 Candidatus Eiseniibacteriota bacterium | reverse complement strand
CCTCTGCAGCGTGGGGGCGCTGCTGCTGGCGATCCCGATCGCGCGGGCGCTGGTTCCGCCCGCGGCGGCCGCGCTGGGGATCGCGCTGGTCGCCTTCTCCGGTCCGACGGTGCGGTTCGCGATCGAGGCGAAGCAGTACTCGGTCGATCTGTTCGTGGCTCTCCTGCTCACCTCGCTGTTCCTGAAGACGGGGCGGCGGGCGTTGACCGCCGGGTGGATGGCGTTGCTGGCGGTCGCGGGGATGGCCGCGGTCTGGCTCTCTCATCCCTCCGTCTTCGTGCTGGCGGGCCTCGGCGGGATCGTCCTGTTCCGCTGCGCGAGCCGCCGCGACGTCGACCGCTGCCTGCGGATGACCGCCGTCTGCGCGGGCTGGGTCGCCTCGTTCGCGCTGATGTACGTGGTCAACATCCGCCGGTTCATCGGCAGCGACTTCCTGCGGGACCACTGGTGGGCCGGCTTCGCTCCCGAGGAGGGGGGCATCCTCGTCGCCGCGCGCTGGATCGGGGGGCGGTTCCTGGCGGCGATGGAATCCCCCCTCGGATTCACGGAGCCGTGGATCGCATTTCCGGTCTTCGCGGTCGGGGTTCTGGTCCTGGCCGCGCGCGTTCCGCGCGTCCTGGCGATCCTGGGGGTCCCGGCGCTGGTCGCCCTCGGAGCCGCCGCGTTCGGGAAGGTCCCGTTCCAGGGCCGGTTGATCCTCTTCCTCGCGCCGAACTTCGCCTTCCTGATCGGCGCGGGGTGGGAGGCGATCCGGGGCCGGCTCCCCCGCCTGGTGCGGCCGGCGGTCTGGATCCTGGCGGTCGCGCTGCTCTACTTCCCGGCGCGGGGCGCAGTGGAGACGGTCTTCTTCCCGCGCAGGCTCGAGGAGATCCGGCCGTTGCTCGCGCACATGGCGCAGGCGCACGAAGAGGGGGATCGGATCTACGTCTACTACGCGGCCGTGCCCGCGTTCTCGTTCTACCGCGACCGGTTCGGACTGGAGGAGGTCGAGGCGCGGTTCGGGATCAGCGCGCGTCCGTTCCAAGGCGGATGGGTGGAGCCCGACGGGGAGGGACCGTCCGACCCGATCTACGGCCGGACCGATCCTTCCTACTGGGTTCCATACGCGGAGGACCTGCGGAGCCTGGAAGGATCCCGCCGGGTCTGGATCCTCTTCAGCCACACGATCAACCGGCACGGAGTCGACGAGGAACGGGTCTTCCGCGCACAGCTGGATCGGTTGGGGGCGCGGCTCCAGCGGATCGAGGCGCCGGGCGCGGCGCTGTATCTCTACGACCTGTCGCGCTGAGGCAGAGCCGCTTCGCTACCGACCCTTCGTGAAGGCGGAGAGGATGGCCGTCAGCAGGAGACCGAGTCCCAGGCCGGCGAGAAGGCAGCCGCTGAAGGCGAGCGCCGAGTGCTTGAGGAAGAAGAACCCCACCCCGATTCCCAGGAACAGCCCCCCGCCGACCGCCCAGGTGCTCCGGTCCTCTCTGTCGCCCGATTCCGCCATGTCGCGATCTCCGTTTTCGTGTTCCGGCGTCCTCTTCTTCACGCGACGTGGAGTATCCTCCCGAACCGGCTCCAGGGCAACCGGTTCGTGGATGCGGTCTGCACGGACGTTCGAACGACCGCGAACGTATCAATCGACCCCTCCTTCCGACCTGTCATGGGGGTAGGGGCTCCCCGCGTCCGGGGGAGCCCCCGCTCCGTGCAGCCAGGGATCGATACGGCCGCGTGGCGGGGCCCGTAGAGTGCGCCGTCACCACTGACCCAGGGGGTATCCGAATCATGAGCAAGCCCGTGTTCATCGCTTTCATCAGCCTGATGGTGGCCGGGGGATCGGCGATCGCCGCCGATCCGATCCCGTCGGCCGGGAGGATCCCGGCGGACCAGCTGCCGAACGAGATCGGCATCGTCTCGGACGAGTTCATCGTCGTCTTCCAGGACGCCGTGCTCGCCCCCGCGGAGACCAGCTTCGACCGCGGCGAGCGGACCGGCCTACCGGAGCTGGATCTGCTCGCGACGCGCAACGGCGTCCGCGAGCTCCGCCCCCAGTTCCCCGGGGCACAGGAACGTGGAATCGATCAGCTCGCCGCCCACTACAAGGTCCGGACCGACGGGGCGACCCCGATCGAGACCGTGATGGCGGCGTTCGCCGACGCCGGTGCGATCGCATCGGTCGAACCGATCGGGATCCACCCGACCTCGGCGATTCCGAACGACACGTTCTTCGCCGACCAGTGGCACCTCGACCAGACGAGCGACCATGACGTGGACGCCCCCGAGGCATGGGACGTCGAGACCGGCGACCCCGCGATCATCGTCGCGATCCTGGACACCGGGGTCCGCTACTACCACAAGGATCTCGGCGGCGTGAATGCGTCCTCCTCCAACCCGGAAGCCGCCCGGGGCAACAACTGGATCAACCAAGCCGAGCTGAACGGCGCATCCGGAGTCGACGACGACGGCAACGGCTACGTGGACGACTGGATCGGCTACGACTTCGTCGACGGTGTGAGCAGCTGCTGGACCGGAGAGGACTGCAACAACCAGGACAACGACCCGCGCGACTTCAACGGCCACGGGACGCATTGCGCCGGGAACGTGGGGGCGATGAACAACAACGGCTATGCCACGGCCGCTCCCAGCGGTGGATACGGGTCCGGCGCGCTCGAGGAGTTCGGCAACGGCGTGCGCGTGATGGCCTGTCGGGTCGGCTGGTCGGGCAGTTACTTCGGCCAGGAGGCCGGGTACGTCCGCATGGACTTCTGCGCCGAGGCGTTCTACTACGCGGCCGACAACGGCGCGCGGATCGCTTCCTGCAGCTGGGGGTCTTCCAACAGCGGAGGGATCGACGCGGCGGTGAGCTACTTCACCGGCATCGGTGGGTTGGTCTTCAAGGCGGCCGGCAACAGCAACAACCAGACCGCCGACTTCCTCTGCGGCCGCTCCGACGTGATCAGTGTCGCCTCGACCGATCAGAACGACTGCAAGTCGAGCTTCTCGAGCTACGGGACCTGGGTCGACATCTCCGCGCCCGGGACCGACATCGTCAGCCTCTACCACGTACACGACGATCCGAGCGGCGACTACGTCGCCACCGTCTCGGGCACCTCGATGGCGACGCCCCTGGCCGCGTCGGTCGCCGCGCTGATCTGGTCGCAGAATCCCGGATGGTCGGCCAGCCAGGTCGCACAGCAGCTCTACGCGACCGCCGATCCGATCGACGACCTGGGCTGCAACGGCTCCTACATCGGCAAGCTCGGTGCGGGACGGGTCAACGCCTACGAGGCGGTGAACACCGGGACGCCCCCTCCGGTCGCCGACTTCACGGGGACACCGACGAGCGGCTGCGCGCCGCTCACGGTCACCTTCACCGACCAGTCCACCGGTGAGATCGCTTCCTGGGACTGGGACTTCGGAGATGGAGGAACCTCTACCGCGCAGAACCCGACCCACGACTACACCGCGCCGGGCGATTACACGGTGACCTTGACCGTGACCGGTCCGGGCGGCTCGGACACCGAACCGAAGATCGACTACATCAGCGTCGGCACCGTCCCGGTCGCGGACTTCACGGGGACCCCGCTCAGCGGAACCGCCCCGCTGACGGTGCAGTTCACCGACGCGACGACGGGCAACCCGACCTCCTGGGACTGGGACTTCGGCGACGGCGGCACCGAGACCGACGCGAATCCGTCGCACACTTACGCATCCGAAGGCGACTACACGGTCACACTGACCGCCTCGAACGCATGCGGCAGCGACGACGAGGTCAAGCTCGGCTACGTCCACGTCGATCCGGCCTCTCCCGTGGCGCTCGCTCAGAACGACATCCCGGTCTACGGGACCGTCACCGGCGACTACACCGACACGCATGGCAGCGACGACGTCTACGAGGTGATCACCGAGGTCTCCTCCCAAGATCATCCCCGCAAGTGGCACAGTCGGCTCGAACATCGCTGGGAGTTCAACGTGGCGGGCGGCACGGTGGTGACCTTCTCGGTCGAGGCCTTTCGCCCGGACAACTCCGACAACGACGATTTCTCCTTCGAGTACTCGACCGACGGGACCGCGTTCTCGCCGATCCTCGTCGTGGACAGCGCGACCGAGCAGACGTACGTCGCTTCGCTTCCGTCCGATCTGAGCGGGGTCGTCACGGTCCGCGTCGTCGACACCGACCGGAACCGTGACAATCAGTCCCTCGATTCGATCCATGTCGACGCGATGTCGATCGAGTCCTCCTCCGATCCGCTGCCGCCGGTGGCGGACTTCGTCGGCGATCCGACGTCGGGGTACGCTCCTCTCACCGTGCAGTTCACCGATCTGTCTCTGAATGCCCCGACCTCCTGGAGCTGGGACTTCGGCGATCAGGGAACTTCGACCGTGCAGAACCCCTCCCACGAATACGCCTCCCCGGGCCTCTACACGGTCACCCTGACGGCGACGAACGCCTATGGTTCCGACGCGGAAACGAAGATCGACTACATCGTCGTGGAGGAGCAGGGTTCTGCGGTGATGCACGTCCACGACATGGTCGTCGACCGCAAGATCGCGGGCCCGAACCACAGCGGGCAGTGCACCGTGACCATCTTCGATGCGACCGAGGCCCCGGTCTCGGGCGCCACCGTGTTCGTGACGGCTACCGGGCCGGTCGGGGACAACTTCAGCGGCGTGACGGCGACGGACGGAACGGTGTTCTTCGAGACCGGCAAGACGAAGAATCCCGTCGGCGAGTGGTGCTTCGAGGTGACCGACGTGACGCACCCGACCTTCACCTACGAGCCCGCCGCCAACCACGTCACGATGGCCTGCGAGAGCGGGATCGTCTACGGCGACCGGACGCTCCGGATCCAGGAGGAGGGGCCGAGCGCGCTGGCCCTGTCGGCCGGGGTCCTTCGTGGTGACGGAACGATCGCTTACCGCCTGGCTGCGGCGGGTTCGATCGAACTGGACCTCTACGACGTCACCGGCGCGCGGGTCGATCGGGTCGATCGCGGCTGGCGGAACGCCGGGATCCACACCGCTCGGATCGATCAGGGGCGGCTCCCCGCCGGCGTCTACTTCCTGCGCCTGGCGGCCCCGGATCGGACGGCCGTGGAGCGACTGCTGATTCTCCGGTGATATGGAACGACCCTGAGTCAAGCATCTAGTTTTACAATGGCGACCGTCCTCTCGATGAGGGGGCGGTCGCCGTTTCTTCAAGGGTCGGCAAGGAAGGCCGGGCGCTTCGACGACGAGTCACGCTGATATTCGCGGGTT
>WJJW01000453.1 GCA_014729455.1 Candidatus Eiseniibacteriota bacterium | reverse complement strand
GAAGCGTTGGCCGCGCTCCTCCGCGAGCCCGATCGCGCGGCGCGGTACGGGGAGCGGTCGCAGCGGATCGTGGCGGAGCGGTACCGGGTGGAGCGGATGGTGGAGGAGACGGAGCGGCTGCTCGAGTCCTTGCTGGATCGGGGGAGATCGACCGGGCGGTCCGCGGGCCGCTCGTGACCGGCGCGGGAGCGCTTGTCCGGCCTGGGTGGGTGTGTTAGCCTGCCTCGTTGGCTTTGTGCAAAGAGGCTCAAGCCCCGCGAGGGTGGGCCGGAGCCGGGCCGCGACGCAGACGAAACGGGAGGACGGCGGGTCATCGCCCCGCGGTCCGCTGAGGAGGGGTCGGGATGACGAGCTCGTATGCGCCGGTCTTCATCGCGCTGGCCCTCGCCGTGATGATCCCCGTGGTTTTCCTCTTCCTCTCGACCCGGTTCGGACCGAGAAAGCCGAGTCCGGAGAAGATGACGCCGTACGAGTCGGGGATCCTCCCCAGCCGGCTGCCCCGTGACCGGGTGCCGGTGAAGTTCTATCTCGTCGCGGTACTGTTCCTCCTCTTCGACGTCGAGGCGGTCTTCCTGTTCCCCTGGGCGGTGTCCCGGGAGCAGATCGGAACGGCCGGCGACGTCGGGATGGGGATCTTCTTCCTTCTCCTCGTCCTCGGGCTCGCCTACGAGTGGCGGAAGGGAGCCATGGACTGGGAGTAGCGCCGGAAGACCCGTTCCCGGGCCGCGCGGGGACGGACGGCGAGCGAGCGGAAACCAAGGCCGAGAAGGAACGATAGGATGACAGATCAGAAGGGGAAGGGGAGCGGGGCCGGAGCGGATCGGGTGGCGACCGGACGCTTCACCACCGACGAGATCCCCCCCGAATCGGTCATGCTGACCCGTCTCGACGCGGCGTTGAACTGGGCGCGGAAGAACTCCCTCTGGCCCCTCCCGTTCGGGACCGCCTGCTGCGCGATCGAGTTCATGGGGATGGTCTCCTCCGTGTTCGACCTCTCCCGCTTCGGGGCGGAGGTGGTCCGGTTCTCGCCGCGCCAGTCGGACCTGCTGATCGTCGCCGGCACGGTGACGTACAAGCAGGCGCCGATCCTCCGGCGGATCTACGAGCAGATGGCCGAGCCGAAGTGGGTGATCTCGATGGGGGTCTGCGCCTCCTCCGGAGGGTTCTACGACAACTACTGCACGCTGCAGGGGATCGACAAGGTGATCCCGGTCGACTACTACGTGGCCGGCTGCCCCCCGCGGCCGGAGGCGGTTCTTCAGGCGCTGGTGGAGATCCAGAACCGGATCGTGGCGAATCCGGCTCCCCGGTGATGGGCAGGAGGATCCGATGACCGTGGGCTCCGTCGAGACAAGGACCGACTTCGCGCCGTTCGAGGCCCGCCTCGGCGACGGGATCCTCTCCCGGGACCGGATGGTCGGGATGCCGGTCTTCCGGATCAAGCGGGAGGCGATCGCCGATGCCCTGCGGTTCTTGCGCGACGAGCCGGGGCTGCGGTTCAACATGCTGACCGATCTGACCGTCGTCGACTGCATCGGCCTGCACGACGGCGACCGGTTCGACGCGGTCTATCTGCTCCACAGCCTGGAGCGGCGCGAGCGGGTCGCGCTGAAGTGCCCCGTCCCGGAGGAGGACCCGTTCATCGACTCCGCGACCCCGCTGTTCAAGAACGCCGACTGGCTGGAGCGGGAAGCGTACGACCAGTACGGGGTCGTCTTCCGGGGGCATCCGAACCTCAAGCGGATCCTCAACCACAAGGAGTTCGTCGGACACCCGCTCCGCAAGGACTACGACATCTACAAGGGGCAGTGGCTTTCGGAGGCGGACGACCTGCTCGACGAGCTGGAGATCCGGCATCGCCTCGATCCGAAGCCGCGCAGCAGCGATCGGGAGACGATGACCCTGAACATGGGGCCCAGCCATCCCGCCTCGCACGGAACGCTGCGCAACCTCGTCGAGCTGGAGGGCGAGACGGTCCTCTATGCGATCCCGGAGATCGGCTATCTGCATCGCGGGTTCGAGAAGTCGGCCGAGACCCACGAGTACAACCAGGTCGTCCCGTACACCGATCGGCTGAACTACTGCTCGGCGCTCATCAACAACGTCGCCTACGTCAAGGCGGTCGAGGAGCTCTGCGGGATCGAGATCACCGAACGGTGCAAGTACATCCGGGTGATCATCACCGAGCTCTCGCGGATCATGGACCACCTCGTCTGCAACGCCGCCAATCTCGTCGACATCGGGGCGCTGACCAACTACTGGTACCTCTTCAATCTCCGCGAGAAGATCTACAACGTCCTCGAGAGCCTCACGGGCGCACGGCTGACCAACTCCTACGCGCGCGTGGGCGGGCTCTGGGCCGACACCCATCCCGAGTTCGAGGACGGGGTGAAGATGCTCCTGAAGGAGACGCCGAAGCACGTCAACGACACGCTCAAGCTCGTGGCGCGCAACCGGATCTTCCTGGACCGGACCGTGGGCGTCGGGGCGATCGGGACCGAGGAGGCGATCTCATACGGCTTCACCGGCCCTTGCCTGCGCGCGACCGGCTACGAGTACGATCTGCGCAAGGAGCTGCCGTACGACGGGTACGACCGGTTCGAGTTCGACGTGCCGAGCGGCCACCAGGGGGACGTCTACGACCGGGTGATGGTCCGTTTCGCGGAGATCTTCGAGAGCTGCCGGATCGTGGAGCAGGCGCTCGCGCAAATGCCGGCGGGGCCGGTGAACGTGGAGCATCCCTCGATCATCATCCCTTCGAAGAAGGAGACGCACGGATCGATCGAGGGGTTGGTCAACCATTTCAAGATCGTCATGCACGGCGTCGACGTCCCGAAAGGGGACGGCTACGCCGGGATCGAGGCGGCGAACGGGGAGCTGGGGTTCTACATCGTCAGCGACGGCGAGATGAAGCCGTACAAGTGCAAGGTCCGCGCGCCGTGCTTCCAGATCTACAGCGCGTACCCGCGGCTCGTGGAAGGAGGGATGGTGGCGGACGCGGTCGCCGTCCTGGGGAGCTTGAACGTCATCGCGGGCGAGCTCGATCGCTGAGGAGTCGACCGGATGCAACCCTTCGAAAAGCCGGATCCCGCTCACAACCCGCTCCTGCGCGAGCCGAGCCCCCTGCGCGCCCTGGGGGAGCCGATCGCGCTGACCGACGAGGAGGAGCAGAGGATCGAACGGCTCTTCACGCGCTACCCGACGCGGCAGGCGGTCATCCTCCCGATGCTCTGGCTGATCCAGGAGAAGATCGGCTGGATCCCGGAGGAGGCGATCGCGCTGGTGGCGGAACGGTGCGAGGTGCCGCCGTCGCACGTCCACTCGGTGGTCAGCTTCTACACGATGTACAACCGGGCGCCGGTCGGTCGCTACCATCTGCAGGTCTGCACGAACCTCTCCTGCCAGCTGATGGGAGCGGAGAGCCTGCTCGATTGCCTGCGGCGAAAGCTCGGGATCGAGCTGAAGGAGACCACGGAGGATCGACTGTTCACCCTGGACGAGGTCGAGTGCCTCGCCGCCTGCGAGATGGCGCCGATGATCCAGGTGAACGAGGAGTTCGTCGGGCCGCTCAACGGAGAAGAGGACGTCGATCGGCTTCTCGATCGGCTCCGGTCGGAAGCGAAGGCCGCGGAGGCGGGTGGATAGAGATGGAGGTCAAGCTCCTCACGCGCAATTTCGAGAACCCGGAGTCGTGGACCCTCGCGGCCTACGAAAAGGCGGGCGGCTACCGGATCTTCCGCAAGGCGCTGTCGATGGATCCCGAGGCGATCGTCGAGGAGGTGAAGAAGTCGGGTCTGCGGGGGCGCGGCGGGGCGGGATTCCCCACCGGGATGAAGTGGGGGTTCGTGCCGAAGGACTCGAAGAAACCGAAGTACCTCTGCGTGAACGCGGACGAGAGCGAGCCGGGGACGTTCAAGGATCGCTACCTCCTCGAGAAGGATCCGCACGCTCTGATCGAGGGGATCCTGATCTCCTGCAAGGCGGTCGGAATCCATACCGCCTACGTCTACATCCGCGGGGAGTTCGGGCTGCCCTGCTTCCGCATCCGCGACGCGATCGAGGAAGCCTACGCCGCCGGCTACCTGGGCAAAGACATCCTCGGGACCGGATTCGACCTCGACGTCACCGTCCACCGGGGCGCCGGAGCCTACATCTGCGGCGAGGAGACCGGTCTGATCGAATCGCTGGAGGGGAAGAAGGGCCAGCCGCGGCTGAAGCCCCCGTTCCCGGCTGTCGTCGGGGTGTTCGGCGGTCCGACGGTGGTCAACAACGTCGAGACGCTCCAGGCGGTCCCCTGGATCCTCGAGCACGGAGCCGACGCGTACCGCGAGCACGGCACCGAGAAGTCTCCGGGCACGAAGCTGTGGAGCGTCAGCGGTCCGGTGGTCCGTCCGGGCGTGTACGAGGTCCCGCTCGGCTACCCGTGCAAGAGCCTGATCGAGGACCTCTGCGGCGGCATGCGCAACGG
>WJJW01000452.1 GCA_014729455.1 Candidatus Eiseniibacteriota bacterium | reverse complement strand
GCCGGCATTCTAGCCTTCGTCATGTGGAATCGACCAGACAATCCTTTCTTCAGAGCGCAGAGGCCGAAATACCCTTTGCATCCGTTCGCCGAGTTTATCCACAATCCAGCTGGCGGCATGAGGCGATACGCTTCGGGCGCTCTGTTCCTGGAGGATGCCGGGGTCGGGAAGCGGACCAGACCAGGAGAATCGTGGATCAGCGAAACGAAACAGGATTGATCGCGCGTGCGCAGCAAGTCATTGCCGGGTTTCTCACCCTGGCCTTGATGACCTTCCTGTCGACGGTCGCGGGAGCCCAAACGGATCTCGCCCCCCCCACCAACCTCACCGCCTCCGACGCTCCCAACGACAACGGCCACGGGATCCTGCTCGAGTGGACCCTCGCGCCCGATGACGACCGGCTCTTGATGTACGAGGTCTACCGCGCCTCGACCCCCGACGCCCCGGAATCGGCCTGGTTCCCGGTCGGCCAGGTCCCGCGCGGAACCGAATCCTACGTCTACTCCGACGAGGAAGAGAGCATGCAGGGGGAGCCGAACCCGGCCTTCGTCGCGACCGGCGAGCCGATCCACCTCCGGATCCGCGGCGTCACGGCGGACGAACGAACGACCGCCTGGTCCCCCGTCGCCACCGGCATCGCCCGGGGCAACTGGTTCCACTCCGGCAAGACGCCGATCATGATCGCCGTCCTGGTCTTCGGGTTCGCCGTCGTCTGGTTCATCCGGACCGCCCGCCGGGGGGCGAAGCTCTACATCCGTCCGATCCCCGGCCTCTCTGCCGTCGACGAGGCGATCGGCCGCGCCACCGAGATGGGCCGGCCGATCCTGTACGTCCTCGGGACCGGAACGGCGAGCGACATCGCCACGATCGCCGGCTACACGATCCTCTCGCGGGTCGCCAAGCGGACCGCCGAGTACCAGACCCCGATCCTCGTGCCGGTCAACGATCCGGTGATGATGGCGATGGGCCAGGAGGTCGTCCGCGAGGCGTACCTGCAGGCCGGCCACCCCGAGGTCTATCGGCCGGAGCAGATCTTCTACATCTCGGCGATGCAGTTCCCGTACGTGGCCGCGGTCAACGGCCTGATGCTCCGCGAGAAGACGGCCACCAACTTCTACATGGGCGTCTTCCACGCCGAGAGCCTGCTGCTCGCCGAGGCGGGCAGCACGACCGGATCGATCCAGATCTCCGGGACCGACCAGCTCTCGCAGATCCCGTTCTTCGTCGCGGCGACCGACTACACCCTGATCGGCGAGGAGCTCTACGCCGCCTCCGCCTATCTCTCGCAGGAGCCGGTCCTTCTCGGACCGCTCAAGGCGCAGGACTACACGAAGGTCGTGATCGTCCTGCTGCTCGTCGCCGGCGTCCTCGGCCTCACCTTCTTCGACTGGGACGGGATCATGAAGCTCGTCCATACGCAGGTGTAGCCCGGCATGAGCAAGCAGCTTCCCATCCTGATCGTCTTCGTCGCCGGGATCATCATGATCGCGCAGTACTTCATCCCGCACGCGGCGAGCGAGTTCGTCTTCACCTACGCGAACGACTTCGTGATCGTGATCGGGATCATGGCGCTCCCTCTCGGGATCTACTCGCTGATGAACCAGACGGTGAAGCGGGCCGGCCGCGGCGGCGGCGAGGCGTTCTACTCGTTCGTCACGATCGCCGGCTTCGCGATCATGATCGTCGCGGGGCTGCGGCGCGAGTGGTTCACCACGCCCGGGACGCTGCTGCAGAACTTCTTCAACTACATCGTGATCCCCTGCCAGGCGACCCTCTTCTCGATGCTCGCCTTCTACATCGCCAGCGCCGCCTACCGCGCCTTCCGCGTGCGGACCGTGCTCGCCTCGATCCTCCTGATCACCGCCTTCGTGGTCATGCTCCGGATCGTTCCGCTGCCCGACCCGCTGGCGTCGTGGAACAACGAGCTGGTCCGGTGGATCCTGGCGGTGCCGAACATGGCGGCCAAGCGGGCGATCATCATCGGGGTCGGGCTCGGGGCGATCGCCTACAGCATGAAGATCATCCTCGGCATCGAGCGCGGCTACATGGGGCGGGGCTAGGAGGGGCGCATGGCGACCAACCAGACAGACCAGCGCTGGTTCGATCGGCTCCTCACGATCGATCGCCGGTGGATCTATCTGGTGATGGCCCTCGCCGTCGCGATCCCGGCGATCTTCGGGTTCTACGTGCCGGTCAGCGTCTCGAAGGAGGTCCGCAACATCTACGAGTTCGTCGACGAACTCGAGTCGGGCGACGTCATGGTGATCGCGATCGACTACGATCCCTCGACTCTGGCCGAGCTGCATCCGATGACCGAGGCGATCCTCCGGCAGTGCTTCGAGAAGGACGTGCAGGTCATCGTGACCGCCCTTTCACAGTTCGGACCGGCGATGGCGGACGAGCTGATCACCCGTGTGGCCAAGGACTTCGGCAAGGAGTCCGGGGTCGACTACACCTTCCTCGGTTACAAGCCGTACCCGGCGATCACGATCCTCGCCATGGGGACCGACTTCCGGGTCCCGTTCCCGACCGACTACTACGGCACGCCGATCGACGAGATCCCGATGATGGAGGATCTCCACAATTACTCCGACGTCGAGGGCGTGATCTCGATGGCCGGCGGAAACGCGGCCGACTTCTGGATCCAGTACGGAAACGCGAAGTACGGCGTGCCGGTCGCGCTGGGCGTCACCGGCGTCATGGCGAGCGACTACTATCCGTACCTACAATCCGGCCAGATCTTCGGCTTGATCCCCGGCGTGAAGGGGGCGGCCGAGTACGAGCAGCTCCGCGGGATCCGCGGGCAGGGATCGCGCGGGATGCCGTATCAGGTCCTCACGCACCTCCTGATCCTCATCTTCATGATCATCACGAACATCGCCTACGTGGCGCAGCGCCGGGCGCGCGGCCGCGTCAGCGGAGCGTTGGGGAGGTAGCCGATGGAGTTCACCGCCGCCTCGATGCTCTGGAACGGCCTCGCCGCGATCCTGACGCTGGCGATCTTCTCGTTCCTGCTCGGCGACAATCCGCTCTACAAGTTCGCCGAGCGGCTCTGGGTCGGCGTCTCGACCGGCTACTGGACGATGCTCCTCTACCACCAGGGGTTCAACGACAAGGTGATCCTGCCGATCTTCGAGCAGGGGAAGCTCTACTACCTGATCCCGGTGGTCCTGGGTCTGTTGATGTGGTTCCGGCT
>WJJW01000451.1 GCA_014729455.1 Candidatus Eiseniibacteriota bacterium | reverse complement strand
GGGCCGGCGTGTGCTCGAATCGATGCAAGAACAAGACCTCCTGAAGAACTACGACGAGATCCGTCGCCGCCTCGACGATCTGACCCGTCAGATGGGCGACCCGAAGGTCCTCTCCGACGCGCGGGAGGCGAAGCGGGTCGGCCGCGAGCGCAGCCGCCTGGAGAAGATCCAGAGCGCGATGGACGCTTTCCGCGAGGCGCGCGACCGCCTGCGCGAGACCGAGGAGATCCTGGAGGGGGATGACGAGGAGCTGCGGGAGATCGCGCGCGAGGAGCATGAGTCGGTCGAAGAGGGGTTCGAGGCCGCCGAGACGGAGTTGAAGCGGCTGCTGACCCCACGCGATCCAGCCGACGACCGCAACGCCATCGTCGAAGTGCGGGCCGGGACCGGTGGCGAGGAGGCCGCCCTCTTCGCCCGCGACATCTTCCGCATGTACACGAAGTTCGCCGAGGAGCAGGGATACCGCGTCGAGGAGCTCTCCAGCAGCCCGACCGGAATCGGGGGATTGCGGGAGATCATCTTCTCCCTCGAGGGGGAAGAGGCGTACGGCACCTTCAAGTTCGAGTCGGGCGTGCACCGCGTGCAGCGGGTCCCCGAGACGGAGGCGAGCGGGCGGATCCACACCTCGGCGATCACCGTCGCCGTCCTGCCCGAGGCCGAGGAGGTCGACATCAAGGTCGAGGAGAGGGATCTCGAGATCGACGTGTTCCGCTCTTCCGGACCCGGCGGGCAGAGCGTCAACACGACCGACTCGGCGGTGCGGATCAAGCACCTCCCGACCGGCCTCGTCGTCCAGTGCCAGGACGAGCGGAGCCAGCTCAAGAACAAGATCAAGGCGATGAAGGTCCTGCGCGCGCGGTTGCTCGACATGGAGCGGCAGCGGCACGAAGAGGAGCTGGCGCGAACACGGCGGAGCATGGTGTCGACGGGCGACCGGAGCGCGAAGATCCGCACGTACAACTACCCGCAGGGACGCGTGACCGACCACCGGATCGGGCTGACCCTCTACAATCTTCCCGGCGTGATGGAAGGAAACATCGGGGACCTGATCCGCGCGCTGCAGGTCGCCGAGGCGGAAGCGGCGCTGAAGACCTCCCCGGTCCAGTGACCGCCGAGCCGCGGATCGTCCCGAATCCCCTCTTCATCTGGATCCGCGACGCGGCAGAGCGGCTGCGCGCGATCGGCGCCGGCAATCCGCGGCTCGAGGCGGAGCATCTGATGGCCGCGGCGATCGGGATCCCGCGGATCCGGCTCTGGCTCCGCGACGAGCCGCCGGCGGAGGAGGAGATCGCCCGCTTCGAGGCGCTGCTCGCCCGCCGTCTTGCCCGCGAGCCGCTGCAGTACGTGCTCGGCACCGCGGAGTTCTGCGGGACGGAGCTGCGCGTCGGACCGGGGCTCTTCATCCCGCGCAGCGAGACCGAACAGCTCGTCGAGACGGCGGCGGTCCGGCTCGAAAGGATGTTCGCCGACGGGCGGACCGGTCCCCGGATCGCCGACGTCGGCACCGGAACCGGAGCGATCCTGCTCGCGCTGCTGCGCCGGCTTCCCGGGGCCACCGGCGTGGGGATCGATCGATCCGCGGCGGCCGTCGAAACGGCGCGACACAATGCGGAGCGTCTCGGGCTGGAGGATCGCTGCCGGTTCACGAGAGGGGATCTGCTCGCCGGCGTGGAACCGGACGCGTTCGACGCGGTCGTCTCGAACCCGCCGTACATCGCCGAGCCCGAGCGGGCGGCGCTGGCCCCGGAGATCCGGGATCACGAGCCGGAGGAGGCGCTGTTCTCGGGTGCCGGCGGGCTCGACGCGATCCGGCGGCTGATCCCGCAGGCGGCGCGCGTGCTGCCGGAGGGCGGCCTTCTCGCCCTGGAGATCGGGATCGAACAGTCCGAGGCGGTGGTCGGGCTTCTCGACGGGAGCGTGTGGGATGGCGTCGAGGTCGTCGACGATCTCACCCGCCGGCCGCGGATCGTGACGGCCGTCCGGAGCCGCTCGTGATCTTTCCCCGGGATCGAGATCCGGGGAGGGGAAAGGAAGGAGAGCGATGTCACGCGTTAGCCTGACGCTTCTGATCCTCGGGTTCGGCTCCGGGCTTCTCCCGAGCCCGGTCGCCGGAGAGGGAACCGGTGTCGGCATCATCACCGCGGAGGGGCCGCCGGGTCTCTTCATCAATCCGACCCCCGGCACGCTTCCGGAAGGGACGTTCACGTCCCAGCTCTGCCTCGCCTCCTTCGATCCGGGGGGCGGGACCTCCTCCTGGTGGCAAGCGCTCGCCGCCTACGGCGTGCAGGACTGGCTCGAGATCGGCGGCATCGTGCGGGACGTCGTGCACGACCGGGAGGATGTGGTCGGCGGACCGTTCGCGGTCGGCCGTCTGATCGAGGAGGGTGGCGCGGCTCGACCGAACGTCAGCATCGGCGCTTACTTCCGCGAAGGGGCCGACGCCATGCAGCAACGGAGCTTCTTCATCGCGGCGTCCAAGCTCCTCGACGAAGTCTTCCGGCCGGTGGTCGGCTTGCGCCACGTGCGCCGCCCCGACGACGAGGAGGACTCCGTCTTCTACCTCGGCACCGAGATCGCGCTGCCGCGCCATCTCTATCTGGTGGGGGAGATCCAGTCGAAGTACGAGGCCTCCGACGAGCCACCCTGGTCGGCCGGGCTGCAGCTCCGCCATCCGAACGGGAACGCGTTCAGTCTCGGCTACACGCAGTTCAATGGATCGCTGGAGGATCCGGCGGTCTACGTGGGGATCGGCATCAACCTCGACTGAGCCGCGGCGTGGCGGGTTCAGTCCCCGGGAGGGGAAGGCAACCCGCCCAGCAGCGCGTCGGCGCGCGTGACGTCGCGTGCGGCGTTCATCCGGACGAAGCTCGCCCGCGCGCGCTCCAGCTCGGCGCGTGCCCGCGCGGGATCCCCCGAGAGGTCCAGCGCCTCGGCCAGGTGGAGGCGGGTCCTGGCCGCTTCCTGCTCTCGGCTGAGCGACTCGTACAGCCTGAGAGCATCCTTCAGATCCTGGAGCGCCTGATCGGGATCGCCCTCGAGCAGGGCCGCCCGGCCCAGACCGCGAAGCGCGCCCGCCCGGACCAGAGGCGGATGATTCCCCGGCTCCTCGGCAAGCAACCGCTCGAGCACCGCGCGGGCCGCCTCCGCGTTCCGGCGGGCCAGATGGCCTTCGGCGAGCACGACGGCGATCTGCTGGCGCAGCACCTCGTGCCGGCTTCCTCCGAGCAGCGCGATGGCCGCCTCCGCCGATGCCACCGCCGCCTCCCCGTCCTCGCCTTCGATCGCGAGGATCGCGAGGTTCGCCTCGGCTCCCGCTTCGCCCCGGACATGGCCGAGCTCCCGAGCGGCCGAGCGGGCCGCTTCCAGATGGACCCGAGCGGTCTCCAGGTCGCCCCGGCTCATCGCGAGGTTTCCCAAATTGTTGCGCGCGAACTCGATCCCCGCGCGGTCGCCGATCCGTTTGTACAGCTCGAGCGCCCTGCCGTGGTGGCCCTCGGCCGCGGTGTAATCGCCGCGGTCGCGCTCCGCGGTCCCCATGCTGTTCGCGGCGCCGGCGAGCTCCGCGAGGCTGTTCAGGCTCTCCGCGGTCCGGTAGGCGCGACGGTAGTGCTCGAGCGCGGCTTCGAAGCGACCCCGCGTGTGCTCGATCTTCCCCTCCAGCATGTCGACGCGGATCGAGATCGCCGATTCCCCGGAGCCGAGCTGATCCCGGCAGATCCGGACGAGCTCCGACGCCTCGTCCAGCCGGCCCGCCTGGTGCAAGAGCTCGGAAAGATCGCACAATGCGTCCAGCAAGGTGCCGGCATCGCCACCCCCGCGCGGCGCCAGCTCGACCGCCTTCCGCAATCCCGCCTCGGCGAGCCCGGTGCGTCCGGTCCGCGCGAGCGCCAACGCGCGCAGGCGGTGCATCTCCGCCACGTCACCGGGCAGCGTGGCCGCCTTCTCCATGCGCTCGGCACAGGCGAGAGCGTCGGCGTATCCGCCGATTCTCAAGTGCACCCGTGCGGCCGACGCCTCGATGAGCACGTCGAGTCGGGAATCGTCCGCCGATCGCCGGCCCACGCGTTTCCGCATCTCTCTGGCGCGTCCGAACATCTCGAGCGCCCCGCGATTCGCGAAGAGCCGTTCCGCGTCGACGCCGGCGCGGTGGTAGTGGCGTCCGGCCTCGTTCCACCGTTCCGCATGCTCGAAGTGACGAGCCAGAACCGGCGCCGGGGCGCGACCGCCGCGATCGGAAGCGATCAAGGCGTCGCCGATCGCCCCGTGCAGGATCCGTCGCTGTCGCTTCAGGAGAGTCTCGTAGCAGGCCTCCTGCATCAGGGGCCGCCGGAACGTCCAGTCCGCGTTCGCGAGGGCGTCCAGCCGCTCGACGAAGCCTCGCAGTCCGAGACCGGCGAGCTGCTCCCGGACCGATTCCAGGGATTCCGGCGCGCGAAGCGCATGGGCGACGGTCGAGTCGAACTCGACCCCTTGCACGGCGCATTGGCAGAGAAGCTCCCGGGGGGAGCTCTCCAGGCGATCCAGACGGGAGACCATCGCGGCCCGGATCGATGCAGGCAGGGCGATGGAGCGTGCGCCGGGGCGGTACGACCAGGTCGGAACTTCCGGCACGACCTCCAGGATCCCCTCGTCCACGAGCTCTCGCACGAGCTCCTCGAGATGCAGAGGGATCCCGGCGGAACGCCGAACGAGATCCGCCCTCAGGTCCTCGGGCAGATCGGCTCCCCGCACGAGACGGTCGAGAAGCATCTGCGCTCCCGCATTCGACAGGGGGGAGAGGTGCAGGACGGCCTGTCCCGGAACGGGAGGACGTCGCTCGTCGCGGGAGGTCACCACGAATCGGTTGTCCCATCCGTCCGGTCGCGCGCCCAGCGACTCCAGCAGATCGGCCGAGTCGTCGTCCGACAGCTCGTATGAATCGAGGAGGATCACGAGGTCGGGCGCCTGCCGGCCGACGGCCTCGAGGAGTCGGACGATCCCCTGCTTGAGCAGGCCCCTCAGCGCTTGCGGATCGGCTTCGGGAGGACGCGCCGCCGCCCGATGGGGGGCGCCCATCCACCACAGCACGTCGAGGTAGGGTGCGAGCGCTTCGCCGAGAGACGACACTGCGGTCGAGAACGCCTCCCGAGTGCGGGGGTACTCCTCGGCTCCGGAGATCTCGAGCATGACGACCCGGATCAGCCGCTCGATGAGGCCGAACGGACGAAGCGCCAGCGCGCTCGTCGCGACGACCGGCAGCAGCCGGAGTCCTGCGTTCCGAGCCGCCTCCTCCACCAGTCTCGACTTGCCGATTCCCGCCTCGCCACGGACCTCGATCCACCGGTCGCCGCGCTCGAGCAGCGCGGAAAGCTGGTCCCGTTCGACCGTGCGGCCGATGAGCGCGACGGAGAGGTCGTCGCGTTCCCGCGGATGCGCGGGGGAGATCTCCCGCAGGAGCTCCATCGCCTCCACGGCTCGCTTCTTCCCCTTCAGCTGGAGGGACCGAGGAGGGCCGAACTCGAAGGTCCCGCGCGTGCGGCGAGCCGCTTCCCGTGAGACGAGGATTCCGCCCGGCTCGGCCGCGCTCTCCAGTCGAGAGGCGAGGTTCACGGCATCCCCCATGACCGTGTAGTCCCTGCGCCCCCGCGACCCGACCCCGCCCGCGAGCACGACCCCGGAGCCGATTCCGATCCGCATGCGCAGGGAGATCCCCGCCCGTTCCCGGTGTTCTTCGGCGAATCGCGCGAGGAACCGTTGCATGGCGAGCGCCGCGCGGCAGGCGCGCGCGGGATCGTCCTCGTGCGCGATCGGGGCGCCGAAGAGAGCCATGATGGAGTCGCCGATGTACTTGTCGATGTGGCCGCCCTCGGTGACGATCACGTCCCCGAGACCCGCGAAGCACTCGTTCATGAGCGTGTGGACGTCTTCCGGGTCGAGCGACTCCGACATCGCGGTGAAGCCGCTGACGTCGGCGAAGAGAACGGTCACGTCGCGCCGCTCGTCGCGGGGCGCACCCTCCGCGGGGAGGGGCTCGGCCGTCGGTCGTGGGGGTGGGGGTGGGGGAGCGGCCGGACCCGAGGATCCGGCATCCCCCAGCTTGGCGCCACAGGTCCCGCAGAACCTGAAATCGGCCGGGACCTCCGTGCCGCAGTTCGAACAGTGCTTCGTTCGCATCGGATCGGGCTTCCGCCTCGCCGCGCGGCGCCTACTCGCGCAACCGCGGCCCTTCGACCCGCACGTCGCCGACCCGTTCGGTCCACCGCTCGCGATCGATCCACTCCAGCAGCGGCACCGCCTGCTTGCGGCTGACCCCCAGGATCTCCTTGAACGCGGCGACGTTCATCTCGCGCTGCGTCTCGAAGTGGGCGCCGAGCAACGCCCGCATCTTCTCGATCGCCGCCGCCGGCAGGTGGAGATCCGGCGGGATCCGGACCACCTCGCCGCTCCGGACGAGGTGCCCCAGCAGCTCCTCGACGTCCTTGTCGGAACGGTGCGCCTCGAGCAGCTCCCGCGTCGTCGGCGCGGTGAAGCCGCGTTCCCCCAGATCCGCGAGGATCCTCTTGCGCAGATCCTCGTGCCGGGGCGAGAGCTTGACGTCCGCTTCCCCGAAGCGGGCCCGGTCCTCCCGGACGTGCACCTCGCCCGCCTCCCCCTTCTCGCGCAGCCACGCCTCGACGATCTCGGGGTGGACCTTCTTCTCCAGCCGGCTCTTCAGCTCGCTCTTCGTCGGCCCCCAGCTCAACGGGTTGTTCTTCGCATGCTCATCGAGGATCGCGACGATCGCCCCGCCGGTCCGCTCGATCGCGTCGGCGCCGACGAGGACCTTCCGCCCGATCCGACGGATCCGGCCGTCGCCGGCGAGCTGCTCGACCGCCGCGGCGACCTCGGCCGGCGGGTGCCCCACCTTCGCGCGCAGATCGGCCTCGGCGAGCCCCCGCCCGCCCGCGGCCTCGACGAGATCCTGGATCCGGTCGTCGAGCTTCCCCTCCGCGGCGACGCGCAGCGCCTCCAGG
>WJJW01000450.1 GCA_014729455.1 Candidatus Eiseniibacteriota bacterium | reverse complement strand
GCCGGCGGGATTCCTTCCCGCCGGCCCCGTTTCGTGTCTCGCGAATCCGGCTCAGGAGCCGAAGAAGAAGGTCGTCTCCTTCTTCTGCTGCTCTTCGGACGCCTTCTCCGGGTCCTCGTAGACGACCTTCGAGAGTCCCTTCTCGATCCGCCGGAGAGCCAGCATCGTCACCTTCTCGTCGCTGTCCGAGCCGCGGTTGCGGAGATGGTCGTTCAACCGCTCGGCCTCCTTCGCGGCGGCCACCACCAGCTCGTATTTCGAACGGATTCCCTCCGGGAGCTTTCGGGCTCCCCGGACCGGCTTGGTCTCGTCTGCCATCGGCTTGGTTCCTCCTCAGGAGTTCGGGATCCGGAGAGCGAGGAAGATGTTCGCCTCGTTCCGGTGCACCTTCAACAGCAGGGTACGTCCCGCATCGACGTCGTTGATCATCCTGCGCAGGTCGGCGACGTTCGCCACGGGATCCCGACCCGCCTCGACGATGATGTCCCCTTCCCGCAGGCCGGCATCGGAGGCCGGACTCGCCAGGTCGACGTTGGTGACCAGGACCCCCTCGAGCGTGGGATCGAGCTCGAACCGCTGGACAAGGGCCCGACTGAGGCCCTCGACGCTGAAGCCGAGGTCCTCCAGAGAAGTCTCGCCGGACTCCGTCTCCGGGATCGAGGCCAGCTCCTCGTCGCTGGGCAGCTCTCCGAGCTCGACACGAATTCTCCGTTCCCTCCCGTCACGAAGCACGGTCAGCTCGACCGGCGTGTCGGGAGGCGTCCCGCTGATCTGCAGGCGGAGGTCGTCCCGGTTCTCGACGGGATGTCCGTCCACCTCGAGGATCACGTCGCCCGTCTCGACCCCGGCATCCTCGGCCGCGGTTCCGCTCTGCACACTGTTCACCAGCGCCCCGCGCGGTCGGTCGAGACCGAACGCCTCGGCGAGCCCGGCGTCGACGTTCTGGATCGTCACCCCGAGGTAGCCGCGCACGACGCGTCCGTGCTCGAGCAGGCTGCTCATGATGCTCTCTGCCATGTCGATCGGAATCGCGAAGCCGATCCCCTGGTACCCGCCCGAGCGGGTCGCGATCGCGGTGTTGATCCCGACGACCTCGCCGCGCAGATTGACCAGCGCCCCTCCCGAGTTGCCGGGGTTGATCGCGGCATCGGTCTGGATGAAGTCTTCGTAGTCGGCGAGCCCGACGCTGCTGCGCCCCTTGGCGCTGACGATCCCGGCGGTCACCGTCTGGTTGAGCTGGAACGGATTTCCGATCGCGATGACCCATTCGCCGACCTCGAGGTCCGCCGAGCTTCCGAGGGGGGCGACCGGGAGATCCTCCCCGTCGACCTGCACGACGGCCACGTCGCTCTTCGGATCGACCCCGCGCACCTCGGCGTCGAACGTCCGGCCGTCCGAGAGGGTGATCTTCACCCGATCGGCCTTCGTCACCACGTGGTTGTTCGTCAGGATCAGGCCGTCGGGGCTGATGATCACGCCGGAGCCCATCCCGCGTCGGGGGATCTGGTCGGGCATCCGGAAGAAGCGGTGGAACAGGTCGTCGGGGAGCATTCCGCCGAACGGATTCGCGTCCCCTCCTTCCTCGTTCGAGGTGATGACGCGCTCGCTGTAGACCGTGACGACCGCGGGGGAGACCTCGCGAGCGATCGCGACGAACGCGCGGCTGGTGGCGCGCATCTTCTCGATCGCCTCTTCCTCGGCCGGTGTCCAGTCCGCCTCGGCGGTCGTCTCGTTCAGGGACAAGGTGGCGCTCTGCTCGGTCTCCTCCCCCCAGCGAACGGAGACGTCGAGCGGGCGCGCGAGCCACGCCAGGCCGCCTCCGATCGCGAGCGAGAGCAGGATCAGCCCGAACCATCGATTCATCTCTATCTGCCTCCTTCTTGTGACCGTGGGGCCCCGCCCCCATACTGATCGGTTGGCTTCCGAACGCGAGAGTACCCCGGAGGTCCAAGAATTGTTCCAGTCTACTCGTCGCCGCGCGAGAGCGCAAGCGGAAGGAACCTGCATTGTCGCAAGCGGATAGAACGCCGGAAGGGCGGGTCCGGGTCGCCGTCGCGGTGATCGTCGAGGCCGGGAGGATCCTGATCGCCCACCGCTTCCCCGACGTCCACCTCCCCGATCTCTGGGAGTTCCCCGGGGGGAAGATCCACGCGGGGGAGAGCCCCCCGGAGTGCGCCGTCCGCGAGGTCGAGGAGGAGCTGGGGATCCGGATCGAGATCCTCGCGCCGCTCCTCGAACGCCCGTACGACTACGCCGACCGGCGGGTCGATCTGCGCTTCTTCGTCGCCCGGGTCGCGGGCGGGAGTCCGCGGGCGCTGGGGTGTCGGGAGTGGCGCTGGGTCACTCCCGAGGAACTCGAGACCTACCCCCTGCCCGACGCGAGCCGGCCGGTGGTCGAGGCTCTCCGTGCGGGAGGATGGCTCCCGTCGTCTCCCCGGCTTGACCGATTCCGGGGGGAGCGGTAGCGTCGCTCGATTCGTCGCCGGCGCGGGGCGCCGGGAATCACGAGCAGGCTCGCAGGCGGAGGAGGTGCCGGTTGCCCGAGAAGATCCAACGCAAGCGAGCGGTCGTGGTCTCGAACGAGCCCCTCGCCTCCGACATCCACGAGCTGGTCCTCCGGCCGGAGGCGCCGGATGGGGAGCCGTTCCGCGCGGGGCAGCATCTCTGGATCGAGATCGATCCGGAGACCCGCCGTCCCTACTCGATCGCCTCTCCGCCGAGCCGCCCGCGGGAGATCGAGCTGATCCTGAATCGGGTCCCGCACGGGCCGGTCTCGAACTACCTGGCGAACCTCCGGCCGGGCAACCGGGTGGTCTACAGCGGCCCGACCGGGTCCTTCCATGTCGACGTCGCGACCCCGAACGACCTCCTCTTCGTCGCGAGCGGGACCGGCCTGGCGCCGCTACGCTCGATGATCCTCGATCTCATCGAGAGGCGGGTCGAGCGGCGGATCGATCTGGTCTTCGGAACCCGCCGCCGGCGCGACCTGATCCATCCGGAGGAGTTCCGGCACCTCGAGAGCCACCGCGCCAACTTCCGCTACCATCCGTGCCTCTCCCGTTTCGGCGACGAGGACTGGAGCGGCCACCGCGGGCGGGTGACCGCCGTTCTCCCGCAGCTCTTCACCGACCTCCGCCGGACCGACGCCTACATCTGCGGCCGACCGGAGATGGTCGAGGACACGATCCGGGTGCTGCTCCGCCTCGGGATCGACCGGGCCGCATGCCACCGGGAGGGGGGCTGACGCCGCCGCCGGTGGTACCCTTGGCGGGAGCCGCCGGAGGAGCCGCCGTATGCGCGTGACCGAGATCTTCCACAGCATCCAGGGCGAGTCGAGCCGCGCCGGACTCCCTTGCACGT
>WJJW01000058.1 GCA_014729455.1 Candidatus Eiseniibacteriota bacterium | reverse complement strand
CCGTTCTCCGCGGCGCCCCACGCTGCTGGCCGCGCCGGGGAACGCCGGCACCGCCGCGATCGCACGCAACGTCCCGATCCGCGCCGACGCGATCGAGGAGCTGGTCGATTTCGCGGCGCGCGAGGCGTGCGACCTGACGGTCGTGGGTCCGGAAGCGCCGCTCGTGGCCGGAATCGTCGACCGGTTCCGATCGGCCGGCCTGCCGATCTTCGGACCGGATCGCCGTGCCGCCGCGCTCGAGGGAAGCAAGGTCTTCGCGAAGGACCTCATGCGCCGGAACGGGATCCCGACGGCGCCGTACGAGACGTTCTACTCCTCCGAGTTCGCCGTGGAAGCGCTGCGAAACGCCATGTACCCGAAGGTCATCAAGGCCGACGGCCTGGCGGCCGGCAAGGGGGTCACCGTCGCCGCAGGCCGGGACGAGGCGATCCGCGCCGTCCGCGAGATCATGGTGGAGCGTCGATTCGGTGCAGCGGGCGAGCGGATCATCGTCGAGGAGTTCCTCGACGGGGAGGAGATGTCGGTCTTCGCGTTGTGCCGGGGCACCGACTACTTCCTGCTCCCGACCTCGCAGGATCACAAGCGACTCCAAGACGGCGACACGGGTCCGAACACGGGAGGGATGGGGGCGTACGCGCCCTTCCCGGGGATGGACGCGGCGTTCGAGCGGCGGGTGCGCGAGGAGATCGTCGAACCGACCCTCAGGGCGATGGACGCCGAAGGCCGCCCCTACCGGGGTCTCTTGTACTTCGGCCTGATCATCCAGCGCGGTCGGCCGTACGTGCTCGAGTACAACTGCCGGTTCGGCGATCCGGAGACGCAGGCGGTGCTTCCGCTCGTGGAGGGAGATCTGCTGGAGGCTCTGGAGACGATCTCGGGCGATTCCGCGGCGAGGCTCCCCTCCCTGCGCGTCCGCGAGGGGGCGGCCGCGGTCGTCGTGCTCGCCTCGGACGGCTACCCGATGAAGTACGAGAAGGGCTTTCCGATCCGCGGCGTCGAGGAGGCGGAGACGCTGCCGGGCGTCACGGTCTTCCATGCCGGGACGAAGGCCGGATCGTCGGGGCCGCTCACCGACGGCGGTCGTGTCCTCGGTGTGACCGGGACGGGGAGGAGCCTCCGGGAGGCGCTCGGACGGGCCTACGAGGGGGCGTCGATGATCGAGTTCGAGAACAAGATCCACCGGACGGACATCGGAAGGAGGGCGCTGTCGCGATGAATGAGCGGGCGAGCGGGGATCCGCGGGTCGGGATCCTCTTCGGGAGCGAGTCGGACCGGGAGGTGATGAGCGAGGCGGGGAAGGTGCTGGAGCGTTTCGGCGTCGCGCACGAAATGCAGGCGATCTCCGCTCATCGGACGCCCGATGCGGTCCGCGATTACGCGCGACAGGCGCGGGACCGGGGGATCCGGGTCCTGATCTGCGGTGCCGGGATGGCCGCGCACCTGGCCGGGGCGGTCGCCGCGAACACGACCCTTCCGGTCCTCGGGGTTCCCCTCCCGGGGGGAACGCTGGACGGGCTGGACGCGCTGCTCTCCACCGTGCAGATGCCCGCCGGAGTTCCGGTGGCGACGCTGGCGGTCGGGAAGGCGGGGGCGCGCAACGCGGCGGTGCTCGCCCTGCAGATCCTCGCCCTCGGAGACGAAGCCGTGGCCCGGCGGGTGGACGAACTCAAGGAGGCGATGGCCCGCGGCGAACGACTCTGAGCGTGCGGGCCGCCCGCTGGTTCTACAGGTCGATCCCCTCCGTCCAGCCGTGCCGGTCGGGAAGGTCTCCATACTGGATGCCGGTCAGGGTCTCGTACAGCTTCGTGCAGTGGGGTCCCGGCTTGCCGTCCTTCAGGTAGACGATCTCCTTCCCGCGGACCGTGATGCTCTCCAGAGGCGTGATGACCGCCGCGGTCCCGCACGCCCCCGCCTCGACGAATTGCTCGAGCTCGTCGACCGGAACGGGGCGCTCCTCGACCGTGTATCCGAGATCCGCAGCGATCGCGCGCAGGGACAGGTTGGTGATCGACCGGAGGATCGACGGCGACTTCGGCGTGACGTAGGCCTTCTGCTGCGTGATGCCGAAGAAGTTCGCGGCGCCCAGCTCGTCGATGTACCGGTGCTCGACGCTGTCGAGGTAGAGCGCCTCCCCGTAGCCCGCCTCGCGGGCGCGGACCGTCGCCCGCATTCCGGCGGCGTAATTGCCGCCCGCCTTGGCGTCCCCGACGCCGTGGGGAGCAGCGCGGTCGAACTCCTCCTCGACGATCGCCTTGGTCGGGCTGAACCCCTGCTTGAAGTACGGGCCCACGGGGGTCGCGAGGACCAGAAAGACGTACTCGTCGGCCGGTTTGACCCCGATCCGCGGACCGGTCCCGATCAGGAGCGGGCGGATGTAGAGCGAGGCTCCGCTCCCGTAGGGCGGGAGGAAGCGCGCGTTCGCCCGAACGATCCGATGGACCGCCTCACGGAACGTCTCCACGGGCGGAGCCTGCATCATCAGCTTCGCGGCCGAATGCTGCAGGCGCTTGGCGTTCTCTTCGATCCGGAAGCAGAGGATCCGTCCATCCTTCGCTTCGTAGACCTTCAATCCCTCGAAGACCGCCTGCCCGTAGTGCAGACAGGTCGCCGCGATCGAGAGAGAGATCGAGTCGGAGGTCGTCTCGACCCCTTCGTCCCACTTCCCGTCCCGCCAGGTGTAGCGAAGGTTGGCGTCGGTCTTGCGGTAGCTGAACGCGAGACCGGCGTAGTCGAGGTCCGCCCGGTCCTTGATCGTCCCCATGGTTCACCCCCCACGTTCCTCCCACGGCTGATCCGTCAACGCCTCGAAGATACCATCGGGCCCCATCCCGTTCCAGAGCGATCGGTCGGCCTCGGGCTTGCTCTACTCGGGATCCGGATCGTCCTTCGGATCCTCCCTCCGGCCGGGAGGACGGATCCCGTTCGGAAGCATCGAGGAGACGCGGGTCTGCAGGTGGGCGTCCCGCATCGCTTCGAGCATCTCCTCCCTCCGATCGTAGAGGCGCTTCAGGGGGCGGGGCGGAACGTTCTCGAGAACGTAGGCGGTCAGGAGCGGAAGCGCGATCGTCGAGTCGCTGTAGACGACCACCGCGTCGGGCAGCTTGGTGGGATCGACTTTGCCCCAGGAGACCGCCTCCGCGGGGGTGGCGCCGGAGAGTCCGCCCGTGTCCGGCCGGGCGTCGGTCACCTGCAGGAAGTGGTCGTGGCCGGTGTCGGCGATCGCGAGGACCTCCTGGAGGTGCGGTTCCGTCTGGAGGATGAAGTTCTTCGGCGACCCGCCGCCGAGGATCCAGACCCCGCTGGTCCCTCTCCGCTTCGCGTCGTAGACGATGGCGGCGGTCTCGTTGACGTCCAGGTTGGGGTCGATCGCGAGCCGGTTTCCCTCCAGCGCGGTCGCCGCGATGTTCATCCCGATCGAGGAGTCGCCCGGGGAGCTGGTGTACATCGGGACGCCGCACTCGTGCGCGACGCTGAGCAGGCAGCTCTCGGGGACGCTGAGCGTCTTCTCGCGCTCCCGGACGAACCGTCCCGCGAGGTGGTGGAACTCGGCGGTGGACATCGTCCGCTGGAACGCGGGGGCGCTGATCATCTCCCGGTAGAACCGATCGGTGGAGAGCAGCACGTCGTAGTCGAACAGGATGTCGTAGATCCGCACCACGCCGCTCTCGCGGAGGGAGACGTCGTCGAGGAACGGCGATCCGTGGTGCAGCGCCAGGTCGAGGGCGAAGTGCGTGTCGTGGTACAGGTTCGCTCCCGTCGTCACGATCCAGTCGACATACCCTCCCCGGAGGAGCGGGGCGATGCAGGCGATCCCGAGGCCGGCCGGCGTGAGCGCCCCCGACAGGGAGAGGCCGACGGTCCCCTCGTCCCGGAGCATCTTCTCGGCCAGCAGCCGGCAGCCTTCGCGGAGACGGGCTCCGTTGTAAGCGAGGTAGGATTTGCGGATCAGGTCGGTGATCGCCATGCCGGGCCGAATCGGCTCCGGTGCGATCCGCTCCCCCTTCCGGTCGGTCGGGCGCTGGGTCATGCGCGTACCTCCCACTGCGGACGTCTCACCCGAGTCTACGGACCGCCGCGGGGGGAGGCAATCGGGGGGAGCCGGCCGGGAACTTGCGTCGGGCCGTCGCCTCGTGGTAGCAGAAGGGCGG
>WJJW01000449.1 GCA_014729455.1 Candidatus Eiseniibacteriota bacterium | reverse complement strand
CGTTGGATGCGCTTGGGGGAGGCCTGTCGGGAGTAGAAACCGGACCGCTTCCATCGCCAGTCGGTCGGCCGGCGATGAAAGGGGCAGGTGGGGTTGGGGCAATGCGGAGGATTGAAGGGACGAGAACGCTTGTGCATGGCCAGCAGGCCATGCACGAGTCAGGCCAGCTGCAATCTTCGAAACACAATCATTCCCTTACCCGGAAAGCCGGTGCTAATCTACGGGCCATGCACGTCTTGGTCACCGGCGGCGCGGGCTACATCGGAAGCGTCACGTGCGAGGTGCTCCAGGAGCACCGGCACACGGTCTGCGTCGTGGACGACCTGAGTCGCGGGCACCGGGCCGCGATCCCGCCGGGTGTTCCCCTCGAGGTCTGCTCGATCCTCGATGCGGAGAGGATGCGGGCGATCCTGGAGCGCGAACGACCCGATGGGGTCCTTCATTTCGCCGCCTCGAGCCTCGTCGGCGAGTCGATGCGGGATCCCGGGCTCTACTTCCGCAACAACGTCGGGGGGATGGTCTCCCTCCTGGATGCCTGCGTAGAAGCGGGGTGCCGCCGCGTCCTGCTCAGCTCGTCCGCCGCGACGTACGGGGATCCGGACGAGGTGCCGATTCCCGAGGAGGCGCCCACGCGGCCGACGAACCCCTACGGCGAGAGCAAGCGGATCTGCGAGCAGATGCTGGAGTGGTACCGGAGAGTCCACGGGATCCGGTACGGTTCGCTGCGCTACTTCAACGCGGCGGGCGCGAGCGTGGAACGCGGCGAGGACCACGAGCCGGAGACGCACCTGATCCCCTTGGCGCTCCAGGCCGCCCTCGGCTCCGGGAACGCTCTCCGGGTCTTCGGGACCGATTACCAGACGGAGGACGGGACCTGCGTCCGCGACTACATCCACGTCGTCGATCTGGCCGAGGCGCATCTCCTGACTCTCGAAAAGCTGCAGGCGACCGAGCGGCTGGTGCTGAACCTCGGGAACGGCTCCGGCTTCTCCGTCCTGGAGGTGATCCGCGCCGTCGAGGCGGTCACCGGACGGACGGTTCCCTGGAGCGCCGCGCCGCGCCGGGAGGGGGACCCGCCCCGGCTGGTCGCCTCCAGCGCCCGTGCGCGCGAGGTCCTCGGCTGGAGGCCGCAGTTCGACTCCCTCGAACGGATCGTCCAGACCGCCGCAGACTGGATGCAGGAGCATCCCCGGGGCTATGAGCGGGAACCGACGGGATGAGGAGCGCCCCGGACTCTTCGGAGATCGGCGCCCGACGGAGTCCGACGCGCCGGAGGCGCCCCCTGCGCCACTCGCCGACCGGATGCGGCCGCGTTCCTGGGACGAGATTCTCGGACAGCGTCACCTGACCGGACCCGATGCGCCGCTCCGGCAGCTCCACGATCGGGGGATCCCGACCTCTCTGATCCTATGGGGACCTCCGGGGTCGGGAAAGACGACCCTCGCGCTCCTGCTCTGCGACGTCCCCGGCGTGGATCGGGAGAGCTTCAGCGCGGTTCTTTCCGGGGTCAAGCAGGTCCGGGAGGTGGTCGCGCGCGCGCGCCAGCGCTGGAGTCGGGAGGGTCGGCGAACGATCCTCTTCGTCGACGAGATTCACCGATTCAACCGAGCCCAGCAGGACGCCTTCCTGCCGCACGTCGAGAGTGGCCGGATCGTTCTGGTCGGGGCGACGACCGAGAACCCTTCCTTCTCGGTGATTCCCGCGCTCCTCTCCCGCTGCGCGGTCTACCCCCTCTCCCCGCTGGAGGACGCCGACCTGCGCGCCCTGGGCGAGCGAGCGCTCGCCGATGAGCGGCGCGGGCTGGGAGATCGGGCGACCGAGGTGGACGAGGAAGGATGGAGCCTCTTGCTCGCGCACGCGGGCCGGGACGCACGGCGCCTGCTTTCCACGCTCGAGGCGGTGGTCGATTCCACCCCTCCGGACGCCGGCGGGGTCCGGAGGCCGCGCGCGGCGTGGATCGCCGAGGTCTGCGAGCGCCCGCTTCCCCCGGCGGTCGGGCGCGAGGAGCACTACGATCTGATCTCGGCGATGATCAAGAGCCTCCGCGGGAGTGATCCGCACGCGTCGCTCTACTGGCTCGCCCGCTTGCTCGAGGGGGGCGAGGATCCGCTCTTCCTCGCACGGCGATTGATCATCTTCGCCTCGGAGGACGTCGGGCTGGCCGATCCCGCCGGGCTGCACCACGCCACGGCGGCGGCCTCGGCGGTGGCGACCGTCGGGCTCCCGGAGGGGCGGCTCGCCCTCGCGCAGGCGACGCTCTATCTGGCGCTCTGCCCCAAGTCGAACCGCGTCGACCGGTCGTACCGCCGGGCGGCGGAACTGGCGAGAGAGTCGGGACCGCTCGGAGTACCGTTGCGGATCCGTAATGCGCCGACCGCGCTGATGCGGCGTCTCGGCTACGGAGACGGTTACCGATCGCCGCACGAGGAACCGGACCACTGGATCCCGATGTCGTATCTTCCGGACGGGATCCCGTCCGAGGCGTCGCGGATCGCCGAGCCGGGAGTGCAGGGTCGCGAGAAGGAGATTTGGGCCGGGCACCGACGGCGGACCCGGGGGTTCTACGAGGGGGAGGAGGGGAGATGAGGGTTGCTCCCGGAGCCGGAGTTCCCTTAGGATCTGCGTTCGTCTGTCGGGTTCCGTCCCCATCGTCTAGCCAGGCCTAGGACTCCACCCTTTCAAGGTGGCGACACGGGTTCGAATCCCGTTGGGGACACATCTTCCCTGTTTCCACCAGCAGTCGTTCGGGACCGGGGGCTCCGGCGTCGTGGAGCCGACCGGGGCGAGGAGGGCGAGGCGAGATGAGCCCCGAAGAGCGCACGTTGCCCGCCGAAGAGGATCGGTTCGCGGGAATGCAGGAGATGGCGAATCGGGTCTTCGCCGACCTGATGGCCTACCGGATCCGGGATGTCCTCCTCGTGTCGAGTCCGTACGACTCCTTCACCCTCGAGGAGGACGGACTCCTCAGCGAGAGCCTCGACGTCGAGTACCACCAGCTCAACCTGAGCGCCGCCCCCCGGATCACGCAGGTCCCGACCGGAGAGGAGGCGCTCCGCGCGCTGGAGAACCACCGGTTCGATCTGGTGATCTCGATGGCGCGCCTCGGAGAGATGGGGGCGCGCGGCTTCGGCAGCGCGGTGAAATCCCTCTTCCCGGATCTGCCTGTCGTCTTCCTCGCGTACACGCCCATGGAGGCGGCGAGCTTCAAGCAGGCGGGCCGCTCGCTCGGGGTCGACCAGGTGTTCATCTGGCGGGGCGACGTCCGAATCTTCCTGGCGATCATCAAGTACATCGAGGATGTGCGCAACGTCGAGCGGGACATCGAGCTGGCGGGCGTCCGCGCCATCGTGTTGATCGAGAACTCGGTCCGCTTCTACTCCTCGTACCTCCCTCTCCTCTATACCGAACTGATGAAACAGAGCCAGTCTCTGATGGCGGACGGGGTCAACGTCAGCGAACGGCTCCGGAGGATGAAGGCGCGCCCGAAGGTGCTTCTCGCCGAGGATTTCGAGAGCGGATGGTCGCTGTTCGAGCGGTACCACCGGTACATCCTGGGGATCATCAGCGACGCCCGGTTTTCACGCGGAGGGAGCAGCGATCCGGAGGCGGGGATCGAATTCGTTCGGCGGGTCCGGGAACGGGACGCCGACATGCCGGCGCTGATCCAGTCGTCCGACGACGAGGTGGCGGCCCGGGCCGCCGAGATCGGGGCGGGGTTTCTGAACAAGAGGAGCCCTCGACTGCTCGAAGAGCTGCGTCGCTTCATCCAGAGCAGCCTCGGCTTCGGCGATTTCGTCTTCATGCTGCCGGACGGCAAGGAGGTGATGCGCGTCGGCGATCTCGCCCAGATGCCGCACGCCCTCCGCAAGATTCCTGAAGAGTCGCTCCGCTACCACGCGAGCCGCAACCACTTCTCGAACTGGAGCCTCGCGCGAACCGAGTTCGCGCTCGCCGAGAGGATCCGTCCGATCAAGGTCTCGGAGTTCGAGACGACCGAAGAGCTGCGCCGCTACCTGATCGAGGCGTTCAACCGGGTCCGGAGCGACACGCAACAGGGGCTCGTCGCCGACTTCTCTCGCCTGGAGTTCGGAGAGACGAGCGGTTTCGCGCGGATCGGCGGCGGTTCGATGGGCGGGAAGGGAAGGGGGCTCGGCTTCATCCATGCCTACCTCCCGCGGTCGGGGTTCGACCAGCGCTTCGAGGAAACGCAGATCTTCATCCCCCCGTCTGCTGTGATCGGTACCGACGTTTTCGAGGAGTTCCTCGAGCGCAACCGGCTCAGCGACCTCGCCTTCTCCGACGCGCCCGACGAGAAGATCACACGCGATTTCACGCGCGCCAAGCTGCCCAAAGGGGTGGTCGAGGATCTCCGGGTCTTCCTCCAGCGGATCGACTATCCGATCGCGGTCCGGTCCTCGAGCCTGCTGGAGGATTCCCACGACCGGCCGTTCGCCGGCATCTATGAGACCTACATGCTCACCAATCGGGATCCGGACCCGAAGACGCGCCTGCGCGAGCTCTGCACCGCGGTCAAGCTCGTCTACGCCTCGACGTTCTACCAGAACGCGAAGAGCTACCTGCAGAACACGCAGCATCGGATGGAAGAGGAGAGGATGGCCGTGATCCTCCAGAAGCTGGTCGGCCACGACCACGGTGGCTACTTCTATCCCGATGTCGCGGGGGTCGCCCGCTCCTACAACCACTACCCCGTGCTCGGCATGAACGCGGAGGATGGGATCGCCCTCGTGGCGCTCGGATTCGGAAAGACGGTCGTGGATGGGGAACGGTGCGTCCGCTTCTCGCCGGGCAGCCCGCGCAGCCTCCCGCAGTTTTCGACGACCGAGGAGATCCTGGAGAATGCGCAACGGAAGTTCTACGCGCTCGATCTCAGCCGGAGCGGGGTTCGCTCCCTGGACGGGAGAGACGGGTCCCTCGTCTCCCTCGATCTCGATGCCGCCGAGCGGCATGGGACCCTCTCGCCGGTCGGGTCCGTCTACTCGCCCGACAATGACGCCGTCTATGACGGGATCTCGCGGCAGGGGCCGCGCCTGGTCACGTTCGCG
>WJJW01000448.1 GCA_014729455.1 Candidatus Eiseniibacteriota bacterium | reverse complement strand
GCAACTCCCCCCCCCCCGCGAAGGGTCTGCAAATATCCGTCCGGAAGCAGGTCCGATGTCAGCCTCCTCTCGCTACGCTGCTCGAGCTCACGCCGTTTCTCCGGCAATCGCAGGAGTGACCCTACCCGCTCGAGTCCGCTTGCGGTCGACAGCGTGGCCAAGACCTGTCTCGGTCCGATGTGCGTGTAGTACCGGACCGTGGGGAGCGCTGCGATGAACAGAACCAAGAAGGCGAGGATCGTTGCGGCGCGGCCCTTCCGTGAGATGGAGAACGGGACCAGTAATGCGCTGAGGGCGATGAGGAAGGGAAAGAAACCGAGCACGTGCCGATCCTGCCGTGCGAAGCCGTGCTTGAAAGCGAGAACCGCCGCGATCCCGAGGGCGACCGCCAGGTCGAGTCGGGTCCGCGCCAGCCGCTCCAACGCGCGAGTGAAGACGCCGAGTGCGATGAGCCCGAGAACAAGGACCTCGGAGGGTCCGATCACGGACATCGCACTTCCGTAGCCGCGGGAGAGGAGCACCGAGCCCTTCAGCCACCACAAGAGCCCAGATGCCGATTCGAGAAACACGAGGGAGAGCACCGCAAAAGACACACCAAACGAGAGTCCCGCGAACGCGATACGGCGAACGAACCGATTACGCTGGCCGCTCCCCAGAGCGAACCCGACCAGCATGAGGAGACAGGTCAGACCGATGCTGATCTTCAGAAAGAGGGCAAAGGAAGCGAGGACGCCGTATCCGATGAGCAAGAGACGCTCGTGCCGGCTCTCCGTCTCGGTAGCCGCGAGGAGGAGCGCGGCGAGAAACAGCAGGTTGTACTCCTCCCAGAGGTGGATCGCAATCGAGGCGGCATAGAAGGAGACGAACAGGAGGGCCTCGAGGGCGGAGCACCGGCGCAGGACGAGATATCCGAGGAAACAGACCAGCAGTGCCAGAATCAGGTCGAAGAAAATCGAAGCAGCGAGGTTGTTGCCCAATGGAAGCGGGTACAGGAGATAGCCCAGCGGGCCGTACGTGAAGACATAGTCGTCGCCGACGCTGTGTCCGGAGCCGGCAAGGAGGTTGATCCCGATTCTCCACGAAGGATCCAGTCCTGTGGCGAGCGGCACGTACTCCCCCGGAAACAGGAGGAGGAACAGATAGAGGACCAGGATTCCGCGCAGGACCGATCCCTTCATGGAATCTCCTTCCCCTGCCGGCGCCCGGGTGCGCGAAAGCCCCGGTCGAACCGAATCTCGACCGGGGCTCTCTCTAGCGGATGATTGGCTGGGGTGCAGGGATTCGAACCCCGGTTCCATGATCCAGAGTCATGTGTCCTGCCACTGGACGACACCCCAGCGACTTGAGCGTTCCAGGTTGTCGATGTTATCGGCCGCGCGAGACCGGGTTCAAGTCGAAAATCTCAATCGCCGGCCGCCTCGCTGGCGAACGCGCGCAGGCGCCGGATCGTGCGTTCACGGCCGAGCAGCAGCATCACGTCGAAGATGCTGAGCCCGTGCTTCTTCCCCGTCAGCGCGATGCGGGAGGGGTGGATCAGATCCCCCGCCTTCCTCCCCTTCTCCTTCGCCAGCCCCCGGAGCGCCTCCTCCGCCTGCTCCCCCTCGAACCGCTCCAGCGACTCGAGGCGCGACGCGAGCTCCGGAAGCAGCGCGATCCCCTCCGGGAACTGGGCCGCCCGCTGCCGCCCCTCCTCGTCCGGAACGATCCGGTCGGTGAACAGGAAGTCGGCGTAGTCGATCACGTCGTGCGGCATCTTGAACCGCTCGCCGAGCGCTTCGACCAGGCGGCGGACCGCGTCTTCGTCCGGCAGGTGCCGCAGGAGATCCTTGCTCTCGAGATGCGCCCGGGCGATCGCGACCTTCTCCTCGATCGGAAGCGCGGCCATGTACACGCCGTTCATCCACTCCAGCTTCTCCTGGTTGAACGTCGAGGGGGTCTTGCCGAGCTTCTCCAGGGTGAAGACCTCGATCAGCTCCTCGCGCGTGAACAGCTCCCGCGAGTCGTCGTACGCCCAGCCGAGGAGCGCCAGGAAGTTGAACAGCGCATCGGGCAGGATCCCCTGCTCCCGGTAGGCGGTCACCGAGGTCGCTCCGTGCCGTTTCGAGAGGCGGGTCCCGTCGGGACCGAGGATCATCGGGACGTGGCCGAACCGGGGCGCCGGGAGCTCCAGGGCCCGGTAGGCGAGGATCTGCCGGGGGGTGTTCGAGATATGGTCGTCCCCCCGCAGCACGTCGGTGATCTTCATCGCCGCATCGTCGACGACGGCGGCGAAGTTGTAGGTGGGGGATCCGTCCGACCGCACGATGACGAAGTCCTCGAGGGTCTCCGCCTGGAAGGAGATCTCTCCGCGGCAGAGATCCTCCCAGACGATCTCCCCCTCGTCCGGCGCGAGCAAGCGGATCGCGAACGGCTCGTCACGGGCCGGCTTTCCGATCTCCTTACGGCAGGTGCCGTCGTAGCCGACCTGGGACTCCCCCCCTTCGAGGCGCGCGGCCCTTCGGCGCTCGAGGTCCTCCGGCGTGCAGTAGCAGCGGTAGGCCCGCGCCGCCTCGAGAAGGCGCTGGGCCGCTTCGATCTGTTCCGGCCGGCGCTCGGATTGCAGATACGGCCCGTACGGCCCACCGACGTCGGGACCCTCGTCCCAGTCCAGCCCGAGCCAGCGCATCCCCTCGTAGATCGCCTGGATCGACTCCTCGGTCGAACGGGCCCGGTCGGTGTCCTCGATCCGCAACACGAAGGTCCCCCTCCGGTTGCGGGCGTGGAGCCAATTGAACAGGGCGGTTCGCGCCCCGCCGACGTGGAGCATCCCCGTCGGACTGGGCGCGAACCGGACGCGGAGTTCGCTCATCGGAGAAGCACCATCTTCCGGCTCTCCTCGAACCCCTCCCCCTTCAGGCGAACCCAGTAGACGCCGGAGCCGACCTCACGCCCCTCGTCGTCGCGTCCGTCCCAGACCCGCTCGTGGACCCCGGCGGGAACCGCCCGGTCGGCGAGCGTCCGGATCCGGCGGCCGCCGGGATCGAGGATCTCCAGCACGATCCTCTGGCCGGGCGTCTGGAAGCGGATCGCGGTCCGGGGGTTGAACGGGTTCGGCGCGACCCCGTTCAGCGCGAGGCGGAACCGCTCGACGGAGACCGCCAGCTCGGCGCTCCGGTACATCGTCCCTCCGTGGGAGTCGAAGCCGGTCACGCGGTACAGATACCGGCCGGGGTCGGCCTCGTCGTCGAAGCGGTAGACTCCCTCGAACCGAAGATCTCCCGCGGGCGCCTCGATCCTCGATCTCCAGACCCCATCGGATCCCTGGCGCTCGACGCGGAACCGGCTGGGCGCAACGGGGGCATCCCAGGTCAGCGCGACCTGGTTGCCACGGGCCAGCGCCTCGACGGCCAGGAGCCGGACCGGCGTGATCACCGCCTTGTCGAGGGTGCCGGTGTTGCGCGCGTCGTGCCGGTAGGACGACCAGGGATTCCTCTGCATGGCGAGCGAGAGGTCGTCGGGGAACTCGACCGTGCTGTAGTCCAGAACGAGTACGTTGGAGTTCTGGTAGGCCTGGACCACGATGTTCGTGAAGCCGTCGCGATCGACGTCCCAGACGTTGACCCCGTGCTCCAGCCGGCCGGTCACGAAGAGCGGGAAGCCGGGAAGCTGCTCCATCGTCTGCGCGTCCAGCGCATAGAGATAGCCGTCCTTGTCCCCGACGAGGATCTCCGCGGCCGGGTCGTCATCCATCTGGACCAGCACCGGCGAGCCGACCTTGCTGTCCGCAGCCGCCACCAGGTGCGGGAACGAAGAGATCGTTTCCCCGGTCGGGCCGCGGACGGCAATGACCTGGCCGAACCCGACCCCGAGGACGACGTCGAGGATGGTATCGCCGTCCACGTCGCCGATGCCGGGAGTCGGCTCGGTCCAGTTCGTGGGAAGACTGGGGATCGAGACCTTCCCGCCCTCCGGCCAGCCCGGTTCCGGCTCCAGCTCGCCCGTCAAGTCGTTGTAGTAGAACGCCCAGAGGTGATTGCGCGTGGCCACGAAGATCTCGTACAGCGAATCATCGTCCACGTCCGCGAGGCTCGGCGACGAGTTGGAGGAAGTCGCATCGCCCCCCGTGAGGCCGACCTCCAGATACACCATGTCGAGGATCGTGCCGTCCCCGTCGATCACCGCCAGCCGCGAGGGGTGGTACCCCTCCGCCCCGCCGGACAGGTTCGTCTCCAGACTCACCAGGACCTCGTCGTCCCCGTCGCCGTCCAGGTCCGCCACCGCCGGGCTGCCCCAGGTGTAGGGCCAGCGCGCCACGTCGGTGGGATGGTCGCCGCCCACGAAGGCCAGACGGCCGTCGGGGTTGGCCGGGACCACGGGACTGCCGTCGTGGTTCCAGGCGAACAGTGCCCCCCGAACGTGGACGACGACCTCTGCCTGGGGGTCTTCGTCCAGATTGGCGATCACCGGTGAGGCGATCAGGAAGTTCGTGTCGGTCACGGGCTTGAACCAGATCAGGTCGCCCGAGGCGTCCCAGACGTAGAGATGGCCGACCCCCGCGTTTCCGACCCGGTAGCGAGAGGTCGCGACGAGTTCCATCGTTCCATCGCCGTCCAGGTCCCCGACCGCCGGCTTCGACCAGAAACCGCCCCCCTCCGTGGACCAGATCCCCCGGGTGGACGAGACGCCGTCTCCGTCGATGATCTCGGTCCCGTCGGGGTTCATCCCGTAGACGAGGTTTGCCGTCAAGAAGATCTCGTGGTCTCCGCTACCGTCGATGTTCTCGATCGTCGGGCATCCCAGGCCCATCTCGCCCTGGACCGCGAACGGCCAGCCGGGCAGGCTTCCCGGCGTGGTGGTGGCGGAGGTGACGGGGGAATAGGCGCTTCGATTCCCGGAGGAATCGATCGCCGCGACCCGGAAGTAGTAGCGCGTCAATCCGTCGAGCCCCTCGCTGCGGTGGTACAGCATGTCGCGAACGAGACCGACCGAGGCCTGGGCGAACCCGTCGTCCGGCTGCGTGGAGCTCTCCACGACGTACCCGTGCACGTCGGTGGACGGAGAGGCCATCCACTCGAGCTCCACCGCGTCCTGCGACGCGGCGGGGGGTTCGCTGGTGTCGATGTCCGGAGCGGCCGGCGGCTCGAGGTCGATCGTCCGATTCAGGAACGAGAACCCCGGATCGTAGGGGGAACGGATCGTCAGGTGGAGTCGCAGCACTGCGGCATCGATCACGACGAACTCGAACGGATCCTCTCCGCCGACGATCGAAAGGAGCTGTCCCCGCTCCGCGGATTCGAGCGGCACCGTTCCCGTTTCGATCGCGGCACCGCTCTCGGCCGTCAACACGCCCTGGAGCGAAGCCGCGGTTCCGGTCCCGATGTTTCGAAGGATGGGGGTCCACTGGAACGTCTCCCCGTCCTGGGGGACGCCGTCGCCGTTGCCGGCGATCTCGACCAGCCCCCCCTGCTCCAGGTCGAGGAGCGGCCGGTACACCGGCAGCGGAACCTCGAAGATCTCTTCCTCTCCATCTCCGACCCTAAGCCCGACATGCGCGACCAGCGGGAGCCGGTCGCCGTTCTGGAACGACTCGTCCGGAATCGGCGGCGCCGAGAGAGCCCTCAGGAGGAAGGCGCCGCTGACCTGGACCGTGGAGCTGCCGTTGATCGTCGCGACAGACTCCGTCGAATCCGCGACCTCGAAGAAGCTCCGGAGTTCCGCCGGCTCCAGACTGAAGCTGAGCGCGATGTCGTTGATGCCCTGCGAGGAATCGTTGTCCAGCTTGACGTCGAGCTTGACCGTCTCTCCGAGCTCGAACCGGCCGTTCCCGTTCCCGTCGCTCTCCCCCGACTCCACATCGTTGACCGGAATCGCATCGACGCTCAAGGCGCCCTGCTCCCCCGTCGGTGGGGTGACCTGCCGGGTGGTCGTGTTCTCGAAGTGCGGTTTCGCCTCCGGATGCGTCACGGTGATCCGAAACCTCCCGGTGCCGGTCGGGCGGAACGCGAGATCGACGAGGCCATTGGCGCCCGTCTCCCCCACGACGAACGTATCCCCCTGCTTGTGCGCACAAACGGTCGCGCCCTCCACCGGCTGTCCGCCGGACTGTTCCCTCACCTCGACACGCAACGGCTCCGTGGTCCCGAGCGGGACCGAGGAGGACGCCGTGACCTCGAGCATCCCCGGGTTGGACAGCCAGAGGGAGAGCTGCGGATCGCCGAGGAAGATCAAGCTGTACGCCAGGAAGCGGCGGAACCCTTCGACGTTGTCCTGGCCGGCCATCTGCTCCTCGAGCGTGCGGAGGAACGCCTCGCCGATCGTGTCCACTTCCCGTCCGAAGGCCCTCTCGTAGAAACCGATCATGTAGGGTCGGGCGGCCGTCGGGAAGTCGAGGTTCGAGGAGCCGATGTAGCTCACCATCCCTCCCTCTTCCGCGAAGAGGGTCGCCTCGGCCAGGCAGTCGAAGTCGATCGCGGCGGAATTGCAATTGATGGAGTAGACCACGCCGACCCGGCTTCCGTTCGCCATCGCCTTCGCGTCGGCGACGACGTAGCGTCCGTTCCCATCCATTCCCTGCTGCGTCCCGATCGACATACGATCCCGATCGCCGTGCCCGACGTGGTGGACCAGCCCGGCGCCGGCGTTGATCTCATTGACGACGTTCGCATAAGTCTCGAGGATGCAGTTCGGGCGTCCGTGGTCGCGCCAGTACTCGTAGTACTCGTAGAGCTCGACGTACTCGAACTCGTGCTGTCCCCCCGTGACGTCTTCGATGACGTCGATGACGTCGATGCAATCCTGCGCGCCGTCCATCCGGACGCAGGACTCGCATTCCGTGTAGGGACACTCCCCGGTCACTCCACACTTCGGCAGGCCGGCACGGATCCACTCCGAGTCGAACAGCACCTCTCCGAGGAGGAGGATCTTCTCGAGATAGCCGTCCGTGATCGGATCCTGCGTGTACCGGAAGTAGCTCCGGAGCCAGGCGTTGAGCTGCGTCGTGTTCGTCGCCGGAATCCGGCCGACCATGACCTCGGGACCGAAATCGACATTGTCTCCGATGTTCGGCGGTTGGCTCCGCATCGCTTCGCCGAAGATCGAGTCGCCGTCCCGATTCCAGTTTCCGTCGAGACAGGCGTAGTAGAGGTCGGTGATGATGTCGACGCCTTCCGAGATGTAGGAGTACGAGCGGGCGGTACGGATCGGAACCTCGTCCGGACCTCCGACGATCAGGAGCCACTCGACGCCCCAGTACCGATACGCCTCCTGGATGAACGTGCGGATCCGCTCCTGAGTATCGACCCCGGAGGGGTAGTGCTCGAGAATCCAGGAGACCGATCGGACCGTTGTCGGAGTCCCCGAGCGGCTCTTCCACTGAACGAACGGCTCGAGCAGCGGCTCGAACTCATCGATCGTCACGATCAGGTACTCGACCGGCGCGCTCTCGAGCGCCGGCATCTCGCTGATCTGGAGGGCCCCCGCCGTCTCTCCGGCGTCCCCCTTGCCGAGGGCCGACTCCCGGGATCCCCGCAGCGTCTTCAACGGGATCGGGACCTCCGGGTCGGCTCGCCATTCGACCTCCAGCTCCGCTCCCTCCAGGAGGACCAATCGTTCCCCCTCCTCGAGGACCACCGGGTAGACGGCGAAGTTCGCGTAGGCCTCCCCCCGCCGCAGGGTCAATCCGAGGAACTGGACGCGCCGGTCGGGGAAAGCCGGCACCTCGTAGGCCGATCTCAAGGGCTCGACCCGCCGGGGACCTCCGGCGGTCGACGGGGCATCCTGAAGCGTGGGAGCGACCGGATCGGTCAGCGTCCCGACGCTGGTCACGGCGCCGGTGAGCCGGAACGAGGCGACGTTCGCTCCGTCGGGCGCAGGGACGCGCACCAGCGCGGCGGGGAGCGCGGGCTCCCCAGGGGCCGTCGGGGCGAGTCGAGCCCCGTCGACCCGGATCTCCGTCTCTCCGAATCGCGTCTGGATCAGATCCACCTGATCCCAGGTCCAACCGACTGAGGAGCCGTCACCTGCGGCGATCGCGGGGACCGCCGAAGACAAGCAGATGAGCAGGATCAGGATTGGATGAAGCGTGACACGAAGTCGCATCGGACCTCCTCGGTGCCGACGCCGCGGAGGTCGCGGCGGGCGGCCCCGGCACCACGAGCTCGTGTGCCGGGGGTCTGGATTGGATACCTGATGTCGGCGGCCACAAACCAGCCCCGAGAGGGGCCGCTCGACGCTTCGCCGCCAAGGTGGCGGAGCCTGTTTTGGAGCAGTTTATCGCGGGCTCGGAGGGGAGTCAACGAGGCCCCTCGGGGGTTTCCGGTCGCTCGGGATGCTCTGAGGTGCATTTTTCCTGGGTTTCTCGAAGAATCCTATTGCCAGGGTATCGGGGCGATGTTACGAAAAGGCCGTCTCGCACGACTGAGACGGAGCAGAGGGCAACTCAAGGAGGGATGGTTGAGATGACCAAGACCCAGCTGATCGACATGATCGTCAGAGAAACCAAGATGGAGAAGAAGCAGGCGAAGCTGTTCCTGGACAGCTTGACCGCCGTCGTGGAGAAGAGCCTGAAGAAGGGGGACGAGATCCCGCTGACCGGTCTCGGCAAGTTCAAGGTCCAGGCGCGGAAAGCCCGGATGGGGCGCAACCCGCAGACGGGCGAGCAGATCAAGATCCCGGCGAAGAAGGTGGTCAAGTTCACCGTGGCGAAGAACCTCAAGGACACCGTCCTCCGGAAGAAGCGCTAGGCGAGTTCCAGCCGACGCGCAGTCGATCTGTGGGGAGGCTCTTGACGTCCCGCGATCGCTGATTCGAGCCCCGAGGATTCGCTTACTCGGGGCTCGTTCTCTTCCCCGTACCCCGCCCGCTTCCCGTGTCATCCCGGATACCGGTGGGGTCCTCGAGAAGTTCCCGGTAGAGGGAGACGAACCGGCCGTAGGTCGCCGCGATTCCGTAGTGCTCCCGGACCCGTTCCCTCGCCTCCGCCGCCAATCGGCCGGCCAGCTCCCGATCGACGAGCACCCGATCGATCTTCCGGGCGAAGTCCTCCGCGTTCTCCGCGGCGAGGTAATGACGACCGTCTTCGAACCCCATCCCCTCCAGCGACTCGGGGTAGGCGACCACGGGAACGCCGAGGGCCATCGCCTCGCAGGCACGGCTGCGGATCCCGCTCGCCGCCCTCAGACAGAGGGCGAAGACCCCGCAAGGAACCAGCACGGGACGCGGATCCTCCACCGTACCGGTGACCCGGACCTCCGGCATCGCCGCCAGGGACCGGACCTCCGGGCGCGGATCCGCTCCCAGGATCACGACGGCGACCTCGTCCCGCAGGCTCCGCAAGTGCGGGAGGATATCGTTGCAGAGATGCCGGGCCGCCTGGACGTTCATCTCCGCTGCCATGTTCCCGTAGTAGACGATCGACGCGCCCCTCTTCTGCGGAGAGAACGCCTCGCGGCTCCAGCGCTTCAGGTCGACCCCCATGCCGATCGTCTCGACGCGCGCCCGCGGACCGAGGATCCGGCGGAAGGTCTCGGCGTCGTGCGGCGTGATCCCGACGACGACGTCGTGGCGCTGCAGCTCCTCGATCTCTCCGGCCCGGTCCTTCGGGCTGACCCGGCCATGGAGCCGTTCCCAGCGTTCGAACTGGACGTCGTGCGTGTCGAGGACCCAGACCGGCGGTCGGGGTCGCCGCCTCAGTCGGCGCAGGGTGTACCAGTAGGCGACGTGCACCAGATCGGGGGGACGCTCTCGGAGAATTTCTTCGACGGCGCGGGCGAGGGCCGCCGATCCGAGAAACCAGGTCTCCCGCTCCCAGCCCCGGCCGATCGTGCGGTAGGCGACCTGCCCGGCGACCCGGTGGAGGGGACTGCGACGGTTCCAGGCGAGGACCGGCGACCACCGTCCCAGGGAAGCGACCGGCCCCGGATCGTTCAAGCGGACCCGGTCGTGGACCAGGGTCACGATCTCCAGATCGAAGTGCGGAGAGAGTGCCTCCAGAATCGACAGGTTTCGGACCCTCCCCCCCATCGTCGCGGGATGCGGATGGTCCGGCAGCACGGCGAGAAGGCGCTTCTTCAGGGGGTCTCCCCCTCGCCGTGCTGCTTCCTGCCCCGCTCCATCGCTTCCTGCTGGTACTGCAGGTACCTCTCGCGTCGTTCCTCGGGCGTCATCGCGTTCATCTCCTGCTCCATCTTCCGGAAGTGCGGCAGCGGAACGACGAAGTCCAGCGTCTCCGCGCACGTCGAGTCGAACACGACGATCCGGTGCATGAACTTGTCCTTCATCTTGTCGGAATCCGACGTGTCCACACCGATGGCGGTGAAGCTCAGGAGGATCCGCCATTCCGGATCCTCACAGATCCCCTCCGTCCGATGGATGATCCAGTCCTCCTTGGCGACGTTGCTCGTGTACTTGTCGTAGTAGGAGGAGTGGAGCTGACTGTAGAACTGCAGGATGTCCCACAAGAAACGCAGGTAGGCGTCGTGGACCTCATCGAGTCGACCGGGATACTCGGCGGCGAGCTGCCGGCGGATCACCGCCCCGCGGCGCGCCAGCTCGACGACGTGAAAACCGAAGATCCGGAGTCGCGGCACGCCGATCTCCGCAGTCCGCATCTCCCACTCCGCCCGCACTTCCCCGAGGCTCTCCTCCGGATGCGCGCGGATGTACGACTCGACGACCGGCAGCAGTCGATCCACGAGCGTGTCCGCGGCCTCGTCGGTGGTGATGAGCCAGTACGGCCGGTTCTTGGCCATGTTGTAGAAGTGCCCGTGCTCGCGGTCCATGTACTCGCCGTAGTAGTCCCACTTCGCGACGAGGGTGTCGACCAATGAGACGACCGCGTCGGCTTGGGGCAGTCGCGGCCGGGCCAGTTCGATCTGACGGTCCACCTCCGCCCGGAACTTCAGGACCTCCTGGTACATCGTCAGCGGAGGAATCGGAGGGAAGTTCTCCTGCAAGTTCGGGTCTCCCGACGGGACTTGGGCGACCGCCGCTCCCAGAGCGACGAGACAGCAGATGAGGATCATCGATCGGCGCATGGTGCTTACTCCCCTGTCGATTCCGTCGCGGCGGCCGTTTCGAGAACCACGACCGCCGCCGCCTGGCCGGCCGTGTGCGTGATCGAGACATGGTACCGGGCCGCGCCGAGGCGCTCCGCTCTCTCGCGGGCCGCTCCGTGCAGGTGCAGCACCGGCTGGCCGGATTCCAGGTTCCGCGTCTCCACGTCGACCCACCGGACTCCGGCGGCCCACCCGGTTCCGAGCGCCTTGAAGGTCGCCTCTTTCACCGCGAACCGGGCGGCGAGGTACTGGACCCGCTCCCCGCGGGTCTGTTCCAGCTCCCGCGGGTGGTAGATCCGGCGGAGGAACCGGTCGCCGAAGCGCGACTCGCTGCGTCCGACGCGCTCTACCTCGATCAGGTCGATTCCGACTCCGACGATCATGATCCCCTGCCGCTCACCTCTGGCTGCGCTTGTCGATCAGATCCGCCAGAAGGCCGATCGCCGCCATCTGGAACGAGGTCATCAACGTGATCGTAACCGATGCGTCCATGATCTTCTCGGTATACAGGGCGCTGTAGACGAAGATCCCGACGGAGGCGAGGAACAGCACCCCCGCGATCGGCAGGAAGATCTTCAGGGGCCGGAAGTACAGGATCGTCCGGACGATGAGGGCGAGGAAGTTCAGCGTGTCCTGGATCGGTCGGATCTTCGACTTCCCCTGGCGGGCATGGTAGTCGATCGGGAGGTACGCGATCCGCAGGTCGTTGACGTGCATCGCCAGCGTGATCGTGGTCGTGAACGAGAATCCGCTCGGCAGCATCCCGAAATAGCCCAGGAGCGTCTCCCGGCGGAAGGCCCGCAGGCCGGAGTTGAGGTCCGGGATCCGTGCCTCGCTCAAGTAGTTGGCCAGCTTGTTGAGGAACCACTTGGCCGGGCGCCGGATCCACGGGATCGCCACTTTGGCCCCGGTCCGCGCGCCGACCACCATCTCGTGCTCCTCGAGGAGTGCGACGAGCTCCGGGATCCGCTCGTTGGGATAGGTTCCGTCGGCGTCGGTGATCACCACCGCCCAGCCGCGCGCGGCGAGGATCCCGGTCTTCAGCGCCGCCCCGTAGCCACGGTTCCACCCGTGCCGGATCACCCGCGCACCGGCCCGCTCCGCGCGGGCGGCGGTGGCGTCGGTGGATCCGTCGTCGACGACGATGAGCTCGATCTCGCCAGACTCGATTCCCCCGGGCAGGGCGCCGATCTGGCGGACGACCTCCTCGATCCCCTCCTGCTCGTTGTAGGCGGGGATCACGACGCTGACCCCTCGCGGGTTCGGGCTTTCCATATGCGGTTGCCGAATCTAGGCGATTCCGGGGACCGCCGCAAGCGCCGCCGCGCGGGTCTAGTCGCGCGGCGGTTTCCGGCCCGACAGGATCCGGGCCGCACCCCCGGTCAGCCGGAGGATCCGCACTTCCGTGCAACCGGCCCGGCGGGCGGCATCGGCGGCCGCCTCCCAGCCGGGAAAGCCCTCCACGGAGCGCACCATCAGCTCGTACGCCTCCCGCTCGCCGCCACAGAGGGCGGCGATCCGGGGCAGGCAAGCGCGGAAGTAGAAGCGGAAGATCCGTCCCCAGATCCCGGTCTCGGGAAGCGACATGTCCACGAAGACGATCCGGCCTCCCGGCCGGAGCGCCCGCAGGCAGGACTCCATGAGGCGCTCCAGGCTCTCCACGTGCCGGAGGGCGAACCCCATCGTGATCGCCCCGCAGGCACCTGCCCGCAGCGGAAGGCGTTCCATCTCGGCCACCAGGGACGGATCAAGCCGGCCGGCGAGCTTCGGCTCCGCCTGCCGCAGCAAGGCGGCGGAGAGGTCGAGCCGCAGGATACGCGTCCTCGGGGCTCGCCGCGCGAGGGCGGCCGCCAGATCCCCGGTCCCGGAAGCGAGGTCGAGGAACGGTCCCGGCTC
>WJJW01000447.1 GCA_014729455.1 Candidatus Eiseniibacteriota bacterium | reverse complement strand
GGACGATCGCCAGGCCGAGCCCGGTCCCTCCCGACGGCCGCGCCGGATCGCCACGGTAGAATCGCTCGAAGACGTGTGGAAGATCCTCCTCCCGGAACCCCGGACCGTCGTCCTCGACGAGGATCTCCCCGCCGTCTTCCGGCGATCGGCCGACCGAGACGCGGACGATCCCCCCACCCGGAAGGTGCTGAAACGCGTTCTGCAACACGTTGACGAGGAGCTGCTCGACCCGGCGCCGATCGACGGTTGCCTCGACGGGCGGACCCTCCGATTCCGGACCCTCCAGGGCGATCCCGGCTTCCCGGAACCGCGGCCGGAGCCGCGCCGCCTCGCCGGCGACCAGCCCGCGCAGATCCACCGTTTCCCTCTCCAGCGGCCGTTGACCCGACTCGACCCGCGCGAGATCGAGCAGGTCGGCGACGAGACCGTCCATCCGATCCGCTTCCTCCTGGATGAAGCGGAGGTACCGATCGATCTCCTCCGGATCCTTCGGCACCTTCGGATCGCGGAGCGTTTCGGCATATCCGCGGATCGTGGTCAACGGCGTGGCCAGATCGTGGGTGACGTCGGCCAGGAAGCGGCGACGCTGCCGGTCGACCGCGATCAGCGCGTCGCGGGACTCGCGGAGGCGGCGGGCCATTAGGTTGAAGCTCGCCCCGAGCCGTCCGATCTCGTCGCTGCCCGGATCCGTCACCTCCGCGCCGAGATCCCCTTCCGCGACCCGGCGCACGTTCTGCTCCAGGTGCGCCAGACGCCGCGCGAACAGTCGGAACAGCAGGAACCCGGCCGCTCCGGCCAGGAGAGCGGCCAGCGGGAGGAACAGCAACCAGGGACGGCGGACCCCTTCGAGCCGGAAGCCGGGATCGGGCCGCGGGGGCAGGACGAAGACGTCTCCGATCTTCTCGCCCCCCACGGCGACCTCCGCCGCACCGGCGGTCCGGCGCCACGGTCCGCGCAGAGGTCCTTGCGGCCCCCCCCGCCGTCCCGGCCGCCCGAACGGCCTCTCCTCCAAGGCACCGAGCGGGGCTCCGTCCGCTCCGCTGCCGACCGGCCGGCCCTCGATCGGCCGGTAGACCACGACGAGCCCCCCTTGCTGCAGGGCGGCGTCCCGGACGATCGGCTGCAGGTCGGTCTGTCCGGCGGCGACCGCATCCTCGATCCGGTCGGCGACCGAGCGGGCGATGGCGTTGCGCGTGGTCGTCCGCCAATGCCGCGCCGCCGGGCCGAGGACGAGCGCGACGAGCGTTCCCTGCAGGATGATCCCGACGAGCAGAACCAGGAGGAACGCGCCGGTGAACGTCCAGAGGAGGCTCCGGCGCAGGCGGAATCGGCTCACCCTTCCTCCGCCATCCGGTAGCCGGTTCCCCAGACGGTCTGCAGGTAGCGCGGCCGGTTCGCGTCCCGCTCGATCTTCTTGCGCAGCCGGCTGACGAGGCTGTCGATGCTTCGGGTGTCGACGACCCGGTCCTGGCCCCAGACCCGCTCGAGCAACGCCTCCCGCGTGAAGACCCGTCCCGGATGCGAGGCGAGGAACAGCAGCAGGTCGAACTCGAGGCTCGTCAGCTCGATGAGCGCGCCGGCCCGTTCGAGACGCCGTCGAGCCGGATCGATCGACAGCTCTCCGAGACGGAGCGGTCCCTCCGTCTCCGGCAGGGCGCGGCGGAGCAGGGCGCGGACCCGCGCGACGAGCTCCTGGACGTGGAACGGCTTGACGAGGTAGTCGTCGGCTCCCACCTCGAGACCGAGAACGATGTCGGACTGCGACCGACGGGCGGTGAGCATCAGGATCGGGACGCGGCTCGTCTTGCGGACCTGGCGGCAGACCTCGAGCCCGTCGATCCCCGGCAGCATCAGATCGAGGATCAGCAGATCGGGAGTCTCGTCGCGGAAGCGTTGCAGACCGGTCGTGCCGTCGGCGGCCGTGATGACGTCGAGTCCGATCGCCTGGAGGTTCTTCGCGACGAGCTGCGCGATCTTCTCCTCGTCCTCGACGACCAGAACGCGCTGCGCGGGACCCGCCATCACACGGGCTTCATCTCCGTGGTTCGAAAACGCTTCTCTCCCGCTCGGTAGAGCGAGATCTCGTGTCCGTCGGGATCGCGCAGATAGGCGTGCCGCCAGCCCCACGGCATGTCGGTCGGATCCTTGAAGAACGCGACCCCGGCCTCCCGGAGCGCGGAGCAGAACCGGTCGAGTTCGTCGACCTCGAAATAGAGCCGGATCCCCTCGCTCGGCAGCTTGCGCCCTTTTTCGGCGAGGTGGAGCCCGATCGTCGTTCGTCCGCCCGGCGACTCCAGACGGGCGTAGCCGTCCATCGTCTCGATCCGGCGGCAGCCGAGCCGCTTCTCGTAGAACTCCAGAGAGCGGCCGACGTCGCGGACGTAGATCATCGCATGGTTGAGCGTCGGGCGATCCGGCGGAACGGCGACGTGCTCCGAGGCGGGGCCGACGAACGCCGGGACGTCGAAGCGCCGGAGGCTTGGATCGCCGAGGGCGTCCCGGTCCTCGCGGTGGAGGGGAGAGGCGAGGAAGCGCTCCGCGTCGGCCTCTTCCCGCCAGAGGGTGAACGCCCCGTACCGGCGGCCCGCGGCGTCGATCAAGAAGGTCCCGGCGATCAGACCGTCGAGACGTTCGTGGATCCGGCGCCGCTCTTCGATCCTCCGGCGAAGCGACTCCTCGTCGAACCGCGGCCCGAGATCCCAGTGAAGCTCCAGAGCGTGCATTCCGGTCCTCCTCGGGGGAGAAGATAGCGCACGCTCGTCCAGCGGAAAAGCGCGCACCGCGTTCTCCGGGCGCACGGCCGCGGGGGCGAAGGCGCCGCGGGGATCCTCAGGCGCTGACCACGCGCGAAAACCGCTCCGCGACCTCGAGCAGCTCGTCCTTGCGAGCGAGCGCGTCGATCCACTCCTCGGGAATCGACTCGATCCCGTAGGCGACCCCGGCCAGACCGCCGGCGACCGCGCCGACCGTGTCGGCGTCCTCCCCGAGGTTGACCGCGCGCAGGACGCAGTCCGAGAAGCTGCGCGTGCTCTGCATCGCCCAGAGCGCCGCTTCGAGCGTATGGGCGACGAACGAATCGGCGACGATGTGTCCTTCCGGGACCTCGCCGACGGTCCCGCGCAGCAACCTCCGGTAGGGGTTTCGGACGCTCTTCCACGGTTCCCGAACGTAGATCCGCTTCGCATCTTCCGCGGCACGCCGATAGGCGGAGAGTGTGGAACGCTTGAACGCGAGGTTCCGGACCACGAGTCCGTAGATTCCGGAAGCCATCAAGCAGACCGGGTTCGGGTGGGTGATCGCGGACGACTCGTGGAGCGCGGCGATCATCAGCGGAATCGACCAGCGAGAAAACGCGAGCGCGATCGGGAGCGAGCGCGCGAGCGCGCCGTTTCCTTCGCTCCCGCGTTCGCCCGGGGCCGCCCCGCTCTGGGTCGCCGGGATCCCGCGGATGATCCGTCCGATCGCCGCGGCGGTCTCCTCCGGAAGGTCGAAGACCTTCCCGTTCGGAGACCACCATCCTTCCTCTACCCAGCGTGCGAACGCCTCTCCGAGGCGGTCGACCGAGTAATCGTTGAGCAGGAGCGTCTCGACGGTGCAAAACGTCAGCGAGGTCTCGTCGGACCAGGTCCCCGCCGGTTGGAGATGAACCCCTTCCCCCCGCATCCCGGTCACCGGGTCCTGCTGCCGGATCGTTCGCGACTCGAACTCCACGGGAAGACCCAGCGCGTCCCCGACCGCCACGCCCAGGAGACCACCCACGACTCGTCGAGGGTCAATCATCGGCACGTATCCTCGTGCGGCCTCCGAAAGAGACCGCTGCACGAAAGCCCGAACCGATTGTAGCTCGCGACCGTTCGGCATGCACGTCTCAATTGCCGGCTGGTCCATCCGTTCGCCGGAGGCGGTGCACCCCGCCCCGCACCCGGAAAACCGGCTCGTTCCGCGGCTTTCTACTTGTATCGGTAGGTGATGCGACCCCGGTTGAGATCGTAGGGGGAGAGCTCGACGAGGACCTTGTCCCCGACGAGGATCCGGATGAAGTGCTTGCGCATCTTGCCGGAGATGTGGGCGAGAACGACGTGTCCTCCGGCGACCTCGACGCGGAACTGCGTGTTCGGCAGGGTCTCGAGGACCACCCCCTCCATGGTGATGGCGTCCTCTTTCGTCTGCGGCCCCGTCTCCTCGGTCGGCCTCTGTGGTTTCCTCTTCTGACGCTTCTTCGGATGAAACGACCTGCGTCTCCTCAAACCGGCTCCTTCCTGGACGAACGGCGCGGAGCTTCGGGAGGGGGAACGCTCCCCCGCCCGAGGTCTCCCGTCCCGCCTATCAGCCTCCCCAGCCTCCTCCTTCGGGACGTTCCGTCCGAGGCTTCGCCTCGTTGACGGTGAGCGCGCGCCCCATGACCTTGGTCTGGTTGAACCGCTCGATCGCCTCCGATGCGTCGGCCTCGTCCTTCATCTGAACGAAACCGAAACCCCGCGAACGTCGGGTCATCCTGTCGAAGATGATCTGGGCCGAAACCACTTCCCCGACCTGACCGAAGAGGTCGCTCAGCTCCTGGTCCGTCATCGAATACGGCAGATTCCCCACGAAGAGATTGGTACCCATCCTGTCTCCTTGCAACCGACAACCGGTCTCAACCCGGTCTCGTACGAATCGAACGCACCTCTCACCGGACCGTTCCGGATCTCGACCCGGCGGGGTCGGAGTCCGGCCTCTGCTTCACCACATCGGGCTGAGCAGCTTCGAATCGAGAGGCATACCGAAGGACGACCGTGGGTCGGACCGTAGGATCCCTTGATTCGTGGGGGATGCAGAAGCCGCGGCTCCCGTTCCTCCATGCTCCGGACCGAGGGCAGATTGGCTGGCGTCACCAGCCGCGAACGGGTTCGAGTGTCCGCAAAACCGCCGGAAAGGTCAAGAGGAAAGCGACTTCCAGGGATCCGCCCGATCAGCGACGGACGAGGATCCGGTTGCCCGTCTCCTCGATCCTCCGCAGGGCGACCTCCCGGACGGAGGCATACTCCTCGGGATCGATCCGGCGATCGACGATCGACCATTCCCGCTCGAGAACGGTCGCTCCCTCCTCCACCACCCGCCGGAGTCGGAAGCCCGCCCCGGAAGTCTCCACCTCCGCCTCCGGCGGCACGATCGCCGGAGCGGCCCCGCCGGCCGGCTCGATCCGCAGGTGCAGCCGCCCCCCACCGGTCGCGGGAAGCAGGAGCGGGGTCGTCCG
>WJJW01000446.1 GCA_014729455.1 Candidatus Eiseniibacteriota bacterium | reverse complement strand
GGCGCGGACGGCCGAGCTTCTCCTCCGCGAGGGGGACGCGGAGGCCGCCCGGAGCCGCCTGAACGAGGCGCGGGCGCTCGACCCCGGCGTGCCGGGAGCGGAGCGGACCGGGATCCTCCTGCTCGCCTGGGAAGGCGAGGCGGACGAGGCGCGCAAGGAGGCCCGCTCCTGGCTCGAGGACCATCCCTCCGATGCGGAGATCGATCGGGTCCGGATCGAAGCGTTGCTGCAGCTCGGCTGGACCGACCTGGCCGCGCTCGCCGCCGCGGATCGTGCGCGCCGCTACCCCGAGGCGATCGCGGAGACCCGGATGCTCTGGGAGAGGATCAGCGCGGCGCCCGCGCTCCGCTCACCGTTGCTTCCGCTTCCCTGACGGGCCGCTCGATCGGCAAGCCGTCGGCGTCGAGCAGCGCGACCCGCGCGACGCGGCAGCAGGCCCGCTCCTCGGCGTTCAGACCGAGCACGCCTCCCAGGATCCGCGACGGGTTGGCGGTCTGCCCGCCCGGGTCGAGGACCTTCAGGCGCATCGAAAGCTCCGCGCGGTCGCGGTCCCAGGCGAGCTCGCACGTCGCCCGCCGCAGGTCGACGGTCCGGACCTTGCGGTCGACCGGCTTCTCCGGAAGCCGATCGTAGATCCCTTCCCAGTCCCGCGGCATCGTCGGATCGGCCGGACCTTCCCGATCCTTGCGGATCACCCACTCCTCGGCCTCGAAGAAGCGATCGATCGCATCGGCGATGCCCGCCCTGCGCTCCTCGGGGAGCGCGGACAGGTCGGCGCGGTAGCGCGCCTGGTGCACGAGCGCGCCGAGGCTCTTCTTCTTGCGCCCGGGGATCGTCGGCACGTGCCTCGCGTCGAGGAAGCGGAAGCCGCCCGGCAGCACCGCGTTCAGCTTCTCCAGGAAGGCGGCGCGCCAGGGAACCTCCAGCTCCACGTCGAACCGCTCGACCTCGCTGGAGACTCCGACCGGAAGCGGAGGTCCGAAGTGGAACCGCGGATGCGGCGAGTGCCCCTTGCTGTGCGCGACCGGGATCTCCGCCATGCGGAAGGCGCGCGCGAGGATCCCGCCGGTCTCGAGGTGGCTCAGGAACCGGGCGGGACCTTCCTTGGCGAAGCGGATCCGGACCGGCCACTCCAGCCCCGCGCCCGATCGCCGCGCCGCGCCCGCCTCGGCCTTCGCCAGCATCGCGTTGATCGCCGTCTCGTCCAGCTCCGGGGTGAGCCGTGTATCGGTCGGCATCCCCGGGATCCCGCAGGCGACGCAGTCGCCGTACCGGCAGTCGGCGGTCTCGCCCATCTCGTCGGTCATCCGGCGCTCGCGCAGGAGGAACTTCTTGAGGATCCCGAAGTCGAGATGATCCCAGGGGAGCGTCTCGGTGTGGTCGAACCGCCGGGTGTACTGCTCCGCGCGCAGCCCCGTCTCTTCGAGGGCACGCATCCAGCGATCGTGCGAGAAGTGCTCGGTCCAGCCGTCGTACCGGCCGCCGAGTTCCCAGGCGCGATGGATCGTCCGGGAGAGACGCCGGTCCCCGCGCGAGAGGACCGCCTCGACGTGGCTCGTCTCGAGCTCGTTCCACTTCAGGCGCGACCAGCGCCCCGGGATCCGGCGGCGCAGGAACCTCAGCTTCTCCTGCAGGGACTCGAGATCCTCGAACGGGTCCCACTGGAACGGCGTGAAGCTCTTCGGGACGAACGCGCCGACGGAGACGTTGACCTTGCAGGAGGGGCCGCAGGCGCGGCCGATCTCCCGGATCCGGTCGGCGAAGTTCACGATCCCCTCGACGTCCTCCCACGTCTCGGTCGGCAGGCCGATCATCATGTAGGTCTTGATCAGTCGCCAGCCCCGCTCGTAGGCGATCCGCGCGGCGGCGAAGAACTCTTCGTCGGAGATCAGCTTGTTGATCGCGCGCCGGAGCCGCTCGCTTCCCGCCTCCGGAGCGAAGGTGAACCCGGTCCGCTTCACCTCGCGGACCTTGTCGGCCACTCCGACGCCGAACTGGTCGGCCCGCAGTGACGGCAGGGCGATCGAGACCTTCTCGTTGGCGAAGCGGCGGTTGATCGCCTCGGCGAGCGGCTCGAGCTGCGTGTAGTCGGCGGTGGAGAGCGAAACGAGGCTCACGCCGTCCCAGCCGGTGCTCTTCAATCCCTTCTCGGTGATCTCCATCACCTTCTGCGGACTCCGCTCGCGGAGCGGGCGGTAGGAGTAGCCGGCCTGGCAGAACCGACAGCCCTGCGTGCAGCCGCGCAGGACCTCCACGCTCAAGCGGTCCTGGACGACCTCCTGCAGCGGGACCAGGGGAGCCTCCGGGAACGGGGCGTCCTCGAGGTCGGTGAGGAAGACCTTCTGCGGCCGCCGCGGCGCGGCGGGGCTCGTCGGGACCGTCTCGATCAGCCGCCCGTCGTCGGTGTACCGCGACTCGTACAGCCCGGGAGCGTAGAGGCCGGGAACCTGGGCGAGCGCCTCGAGCCGCTGCCTGCGGGGAAGCCCCTTCGTCTGCGCGACCGTCTCGGTGATCCGCTGGACCGCCTCCTCCCCGTCGCCGAGGAGGAAGAGGTCGAAGAAGTCGGCGATCGGTTCGGGGTTGGTCACGCACGGTCCGCCGCCGATCACCAGCGGGTCCCGATCCGAACGCTCGCGCGCCCACAGCGGGATCCCCGCCAGGTCGAGACAGGTGAGGATGTTCGTGGCGGTCATCTCGTACTGGAGGGAGAAGCCGATCAGGTCGAACTCCCGCGCCGGCCGCTGGGACTCGAGGGCGAAGAACGGGATCTCGTGGCGGCGCATCTGCGCCTCCATGTCGAACCAGGGGGCGTAAGCCCGTTCGGCGAGCGTGTCGGGCCGGCGATTGAGGATGTCGTACAGGATCTTCAAGCCCCAGTGGCTCATCCCGATCTCGTAGACCTCCGGCAGGACCAGCAGCCACTGGACCCGCACGCGGGCCGGGTCCTTCCGGACCGCGTGGAATTCGTTCCCGAGATAACGGGACGGCTTGCTGACGAGCGGAAGGATCGTCTCGATCCGATCCGATAGGCTCATGGGGAAACCTCCCTCGAGCGTCTTCATCTATTTCTGCCTGCCGCTCCGCTGCGGAGTCGGCCTGGCGCGGCCGGTGAGAACGCAGCGGCCGCGCCGAAGTGGCTCCGTTTGCTGCAGCGGCTCGTTAACTGGGAAGTCATCGGTCTCTTCGTGAACTCGACCCTCTCC
>WJJW01000445.1 GCA_014729455.1 Candidatus Eiseniibacteriota bacterium | reverse complement strand
GTTGGTCACCTCGGAGACGATCCGTCCGTCGTCTTCGGTCCAGCTGGCGAACTCCAGCTCTCCGAGCAGCCATGCGTTCTCGGTGTTCCGGTACCCGTCGCCGTCGATGTCGGCGGTGAAGCTCGCGACCGACCCGTCGGCGACGCGGATCGCGCGGAAGGCGATGTCGTCTCCGAAAAGGCCGCGCTGCGACGGAACCGAGGGATCGGCGTGTCCCGCGTGGTCGACGAGGACCGGCCTGCCGGTCGAATCGAGGGCCGCACCGAGGTGCTCCTCCTTCCCGAGCGCGGAGGTCTGCACGTGGAGCGGGTAGCCGGGGAAGGGAACGTCGCGGATCCAGTCGTGATCGTGCGAGTAGTCGTTTCGTCCGAACCAGTTGTCCCCTTCGTTCCGAAACGTCTCGAAGCGATGCGTGTGGCCGGCGAGACCGAGCGCGAAGTCGTATTGATCCAGCAGATCCCGCACGCGGCCGGTGTTCTGCGCGTTGTAGCTGAAGTAGTCGTAGTTCGGACCGTGCGTGAGCAGGAACCGGGGATGGTCGTCCACCGGATCGAAGGTCCCCAGGACCGACTCCATCCAGTCGAGCGCTTCGTCGGTCGGTCCGAGGCAGCGGTAGAGCTGGTCGACACCCTGATCGGATCCGGTATTCAGCGCGAAGAAGCTCGCGGGACCGAAGCGGAGCACGGCGTTCCGGTACCGGTTGATCGACTGGAAGTAGCGGAAAAACCCGGCCGGGTTGTAGTCGCCGTGATCGTTGTAGTGGTCGTGGTTGCCGGGCTGCACGAGGATCGGCACGCGCAGCTCCGCGATCGCGGCGAGGAAGCTGTCCGCGTAGGCAACGTTCTCGAGGCTCTGGTTCTCGCAGATGTCACCCGTGACGACCACGAGATGGGGGTTCAAGAAGTTCGCCTCCCGGACGAAGAAGCGGAGCCGCTCCCCGGCCGTGTACGCCTCCTCGTCGTAGCCGATGTGCGTGTCGGTGATGTGGAGGAAGGTCCACTCCTCGGGATACGCCTCCACGATCCGCACCGCGTGATGACTCCGGTAGGTGTCGCCGCGCAGGTCGATCTCGAGATCGTAGAGGCCGGCGGGAAGATCGTCGGGGACCTCTGCGGTGATCTCCTGGATCGTCTCGATTCCGACGGTGTGGAGCTGCGCGGCGAGATCGGTCCCGGGGGCGGCGTCCCGTCCGGTCGCTGCGACGACCGACAGGTCCCGGGCGAGTGCGAGCGGATCGATCAGGCGGACCGTGTACTCCCCGGGATCGTAGGCGCCGAGGCGGGCGATGCGGATCCGGATCCTCTCTCCGGGGATCGCGAACGCAGGCTGCGTCATCCGCGGGCCGACGAGCGCGGAGGAGAACCACGTTCCGCCGGTCCCCGGATCGGCGGGCGCGGTCGACTCGGTGGCGCCGAGGTCGACGATCCCGACGATCCTCGGGTTCCCTGCGAGATCCGCGTCGGGAAGCCAGGTCGCCGGCGGACCGAAGCGGGTTCCCCGCTCCCGGGCCGGGGAATCGTCGTCGAGGCGATACAGACCGTAAGGGCGGTCGACGAAGCGGAAGAAGGCCGGATCCTCCGTGATCCAGCTGTGGATCGTGCTCCGCGGCGATCCACCGATCCCGACGACGATCGTGTTGTACAGATCGAAGAGGCCGGAGTCGGAGAGGTTCTCGCTGCCGTTGTCCGCGACGGTGTCGTTGATCAGGAGAGCCTCGAACGGAGAGATCCCCCGGCAGTCGATCCCGTCCTCGGCGTTTCCGACGACGAGCGAGCCGACGATCCGGTTCGTGCCGTCGGAAACGCAGATCCCGTCGCCCCCGTTGTCGCGGACGACGGCGTTGAAGACGGTGACGCCGGCGCCGCCCGAGGCGCTGATGCCGTCGCCGCCGTTGCCGTGCACGAAAGTCCGCCGGATCTCCGGCGCGGCTCCCGCGCCGGTCACCCAGATCCCGTGCCAGCTTCCGGAGACCACCTCGCAGTCCTCGATGAGCGGGCTGCAGCCGTCGATCCAGAGACCCCCTTCGTCGAGGGCGGTGACCTTCCCGGCGTCCTCGATTCGACAGTGTCGGAGAACCGACGCTCCCCCGCCGATCCGGATGTAGTTGTACTCGGAAACGCCTGAGGCCGTGCGGAAGTGGATCGGGGCGGTGTCGGTCCCCTGGGCATCCAGGGTGCCGCGGACATCGAGCTCGTACTCCTCCCAGAAGTCGTCCTCGAACTCGAAGACGACACCCGGCGCGAGCGTCAGGGTTTGGCCGGCCGGCACGGCGACGTCCTCCACGATGCGATAGACACCGGCCGGGAGGTGACCAGACAGATCTCCTTCGAGATCGGTCGCCGCGCTCGCGGCGGTGAAGAGGAAGGACAGAGCGAAACCGGAGAGAATCCGGGATACGGGGAACGAGCGGTGTCGGTCCATCGAATCGGCCTCCATCGGGGGCTGCGGGAGAGCGGTGGAGACGCCTCCCGAACAACGGTTCCCCCTTCGGCCCGCCCCCGGTGCCAGGTTCGTGCCGGCATTCTACCGACTCGCGGCCGCCGTGTCATTGCGCAATGGCGGGCCGGAGCCTACCCTCGGCGCGAACGAAGGAGGCGAGCGCGATGGGCGATGACCGATCGCTCGTAAACGAGCTGGTCGACTTGATCCGGATCCCGAGCGTGACGGGGGAAGAGGCGGCGATCGCTTCCCATCTGCGGGACCGCCTCGCGGCGTCGGGCCGTCCGGTCGTGAGCGACCGGACCAGCCTGTTGATCCCCCCGCCTGAGGACGGGCGACCGCTGATCGTCCTCGCCGGCCACCTCGACACCGTCCCTCCACGCGGCAACGCGACACCGCGGGTCGAAGGGGAGTGGGTCTGGGGCCGGGGCGCGGCGGACATGAAGGGGGGGCTCGCGGTCCTCGTCCGCCTGATGGAGGACGCCGCGGTCGCATCGGGCTGGGCCCGGCTCGGAGCGATCCTCTACGCGGGGGAGGAAGGTCCGCTGGACGAGAACGACCTGAAGCGGCTGCTCGACGGATCGGGGAAGTGGGCGGAGGGGGCCGCGCTGGCGATCCTGCTCGAACCCACCGACGTGCAGATCGAGGTCGGCTGTCTCGGCGTGGTCAACCTAGAGGCGACCTTCCTCGGCGAGGCCTGCCACAGCGCGCGGCCCTGGACGGGGCGCAGCGCCATCGGCGAGGCGCTACCCTGGCTCGAGCGGATCCTGCGGTTCGAGAACGTCACCCATTCGGTCGGCCCGTTCCTCTTCCGCGAGACCGCTCAGGTGACGTTGCTCAAGGCCGGCGCCGCGCGGAACATGGTTCCGGGGGAGCTCACGGCGAACCTCAACTACCGCTATCCACCGGGCTGGGACCCGGAACGGGGACGCGCGGCGGCGTTGACCCTCGCGGAGGAGGCTGCGGAGGTCCGGATCGTCGACGAGGCGCCGGCGGGAGACGTCCCGATCGGACGTCCGGTTTTCGACGCCTTTCTCGCGCGCACCGGGCTCCCCGCGCGGGCCAAGCAGGCCTGGACCGACGTCGCGCAGCTCAGCCGGCTCGGCGTGCCGGCCGTCAACTTCGGTCCCGGCGATCCGGCGCTCGCCCATCGGGACGACGAGCGGGTCCACGGGGACGCCCTCGACGGCTGCCTGTCCGTCCTTCGCCGGTTCCTGATCGAAGGGGAGGCCCCGTGAGGCCCCGAAACCGGGCATTCGAACAGCTCGACGACTATCCATTCGTCCGCCTCGAGGAGGAGAAGCGGCGGATCCGCGCGCGGGGCATGCGGGTCCTCGATTTCAGCATCGGCGATCCTCGGGAACGGACTCCGCGCTGGATCCGCGAGCGTCTCGTACGCGGGATCCCGGAGCGGGCGAGCTATCCGACCGCCGCCGGTCTTCCCGAGCTCCGCCGCGCGGTGGTCCGGTGGATCGAGCGTCGCCACCGGGTTCGCCTGGATCCCGACCGCCACGTCCTGCCGTCGAACGGGTCGAAGGAGGCGATCTACCTCCTGCATCAGGCGTTGATCGAACCGTCCCGCGAGCGGCGGGTCGTCCTGATCCCGGACCCGGCGTATCCGGTCTACGAGGTCGGCGCGCGGTTCGCCGGCGGGATCCCCGAACGGATCCCTCTGGATGCCGAGCGCGGTTTCGTGCCCGACCTCGATCGGATCCCGCCGGAGACCCTCCAGCGGACCGCGCTGCTGTGGCTCAACTACCCGCACAATCCGACCGGAGGCGTGGCCGGGCTCGAGCTCTACCGCCGGGCGCTCGAGCTCGCCCGCCTGCATCGCTTCTGGGTGGCGAGCGACGAGGCGTACAGCGAGATCTGGTTCGACCGGCCTCCTCCCTCGGCGCTGCAGGCGGGCACCGAGGGGGTGCTCGCCATCGGCTCGCTTTCCAAGCGCTCGGCGATGACCGGTTACCGGACCGGCTTCCTGGCTGGAGACGGGGAGCTGATCGGCCTGCTCCGAAAGGTGCGTCCGAGCCAAGGCGTGGCGACGCCGGTGTTCGTGCAGGAGGCGGCGATCGCCGCGTGGGGGGATGAGGAGCACGTCGTCGAACAGCGGGAGATCGTGCGACGCAAGCGAGCGATCCTGCTGCCCATCCTCCGGAGCAAGGGGCTCGAGCTGGCCGGCAGCCGCGCGACCTACTATCTCTGGATCCGCGCGCCGGGGGACGGGGGAGGCGGCGCCTTCGCGCAGCGGCTGCTCGAGGAGGGGATCGCCGTCGCGCCGGGGGCTCTTTTCGGTCCGGGCGGGGAACGGTATGTTCGGATGGCGCTGGTCCCGGAGGTGGAGGAGTGCGAGGAAGCGGCGGCGATCCTGGAGCGGATTCTATGACCCGCGAAACGAAGAACGGTGCTCTCGAACGGACGGTCGAACGGGCGTGGGAGGACGCGGCCTTCGCGTCCGAGCCGGAAGCGGCGGACGCGGTCCGTCGGACGATCGACCTGCTCGACCGTGGGATCGTCCGCGTCGCCGAGCCGACGAACGAGGGCTGGATCGCGCGGTCGTGGGTCCGCATGGCGGTCGTGCTCTATTTCCGGCTGGCCGGCGCGGAGACGATCCCGCACGGGCCGTTCGAGTACCGCGACAAGGTCCCCCTGAAACAGGACCTCGAGAAGCAGGGGATCCGACTGGTCCCGCCGGGGACCATCCGCTACGGCGCGTTCCTCGAACCGGGGACGGTCGTGATGCCGTCGTACATCAACGTGGGGGCGTACGTCGGCGCCGGGACGATGGTCGACACGTGGGCGACGGTCGGTAGCTGCGCGCAGATCGGCCGCAACGTCCACCTGTCGGGCGGTGTCGGCATCGGCGGGGTCCTGGAGCCGCTGAGCGACGATCCGGTGATCGTCGAGGATGAGGCGTTCCTCGGATCCCGGTGCGTCGTCGTGGAAGGCGTGCGCGTCGGTCGCGGCGCCGTCCTGGGGGCGGGGACGATCCTGACGGCCTCGACGCCGATCGTCGACGTCCGCGGGGAGGAGCCGCGGGTGGGGCGCGGTTCGGTCCCGCCCGAGGTCGTCGTGATCCCGGGAACCTGGCCGAAGCGGTTTCCGGCCGGCGTCTACCATCTACCGTGTGCTCTGATCGTGCGGGACCGGGGGGAGTCGGCGGACCGGAAGACGAGGCTGAACCCGAACCTCCGGGAGTTGCCGCTCCTCGATGACGAGACGCCGGATCAAGGAGGACCGATCGATGAGTGAGCCGCGCAGGACCGCCCTCCAGGCCGAGGATCTTCGCTGGATCTGTGATCCCGCCGCTCTTCCGTTCGAGACGACCGAAGAGATCGAGTGCTGCGAGAGGATCATCGGCCAGGATCGAGCCGTCCGGGCGATCGAGCTGGGACTGCAAGTCCGGAGCAAGGGGTACAACATCTTCGTCTGCGGGGAGCCGGGGACCGGACGGACGACGTCGGTGAAGCATCTTCTGGAGACGACGGAACTGAAGCGGGACCCGCCACCCGACGTGGTCTACGTCAACAATTTCAAGAACCCCGACATGCCGATCGCGATCCTCCTGTCGGCGGGGGAGGGAGGGAAGCTCAAGAAGGAGATGGAAGAGCTGGTCGTGCACATGCGGACCAGCATCCAGCAGATCTATGAGAGCGAACAGTTCAAGGAGCGGACGAAGCAGATCGTCGAGCGGTACAAGGAGCGGGAGAAGGAGATCGTTCGGCAACTCGAGGAGAAGATCCGGGAGGAGAGCTTCGCGCTGATCCAGGTGCAGCTCGGTCCGTTCTCGAAACCCGAAATCGCACCGGTGGTCGACGGGGAGCCGATGCAGATGGACCGGCTGGAGAACCTCACCCGCCAGGACAAGTTCGACGAGAAGAGGTTCGCGACCCTCAAGGAGAAGGCGGTCGAGCTGACGGCGCTGATGGAGGAGACGTTCCGGGAGGCGCGGAGCCTGAAACGGAGGCTCCGGTCCGAGCTGGCCGAGCTGGAAAAGGAGTTCGGCCGCCCGGTGGTCGACGATTTCATCAAGGATATGCAGCGCAGCTACGACAACCCGAAGATCCACGAGTATCTCGACGAGGTGCGTGACCAGATCCTCTCGAACATGGACCAGTTCAAGGAGGCGGACGGGGAGGAGCAGCCGACCGCGCATCCGCCTGTGGAGGACGAGCGATCCCTTCCGTACCAGGTCAACGTTCTGGTCGACAACTCCGGGACCGAGCGCCCGCCGGTCATGATCGAGACGTCGCCGAACTACCGCAATCTCTTCGGCACGATCGAGAAGGTGATCGATCGATCAGGACACTGGAAGAGCGATTTCATGCACATCAAGGCGGGGTCGCTGCTTCGCGCGAACGGTGGGTTCCTGGTCCTGAATCTGTTCGACTTCATTCAGGAGCCGGGAGTCTGGTCGGCGTTGAAGCGAACGTTGAAGAATCGTCAGGTAGACATTCAGGGGAACGATCCGCTGTATCTCCTTTCGGCGTCCGCTCTCAAGCCGGAGCCGATTCCCGTCGACGTCCGGGTCGTCGTGATCGGGGATGCCCGGAGCTACCGGATCCTGTACGCGCTGGACCCGGACTTCCGCAAGATCTTCAAAGTCAAGTCCGACTTCGACTCGGTCATGCCGCACGACGAGGAGAGCGTGACGCGCTATACGGATTTCATCCGAAAAGTACAGTTCGAAGAAGATCTGCTCCCCGTCGATCGGACCGGGGTGGCGGCGATCCTGGAGCGAGGAGTCCGGCTGGGCGGCCGCCGCACGAAGCTCTCGACGCGGTTCAGCGAGATCGCGGATCTCCTGAGGGAGTCCTCGTACTGGGCGGAAAAGGACGGCAGGAACGCCGTTTCGGCGCTGCACGTCCGCCGGGCGCTGGAAGAAAAGGTCCATCGGATCGGCCTGATCGAGGCCAAACTCCAGGAGTGGATCATTGAAGGGCAGATCCTCGTCGACACCGACGGGAGCGCTGTCGGGCAGATCAACGGTCTTTCGATCTGGGATCTGGGAGACTACCTGTTCGGCCGGCCCACGCGAATCACCGCGAAAACCGGCATCGGCCGGGCCGGCGTGATCAACATCGAGCGCGAAGCGGAGATGTCGGGGCGAACGCACAACAAGGGGATGCTGATCATCGAGGGCTTCTTCCGAGAGCTGTTCGCGCGCAGCCGTCCGTTGGCCATGAGCGCGTCGATCTGTTTCGAGCAATCGTACAGCGG
>WJJW01000444.1 GCA_014729455.1 Candidatus Eiseniibacteriota bacterium | reverse complement strand
TCTTCCTAGGCCTCCTTCTTCGTCCGGTCGGCGCGGTCGGCGGGACGGGAACGGGTCCGCAGCCACGTGTCGATGAACGGGTTCAAGTCGCCGTCCATCACCCCCTGCACATCGGAGGTCTCGCAGCCCGTCCGGTGGTCCTTCACCATCGTATAGGGGTGGAAGACGTACGATCGGATCTGGCTCCCGAAGGCGATCTCGCGCTTGCCCTCCTCGAGATGACCCAGCTTCTTCCGCTCTTCCTCCCGATAGTGCTGGTAGAGACGGGCCCGGAGGATCCGCATGGCGTGGTCGCGGTTGCGGTGCTGCGACCTCTCCGCCTGCGACTGCACCACGATCCCGGTGGGGAGATGGGTGATCCGCACCGCCGAGTCGGTCTTGTTGACGTGCTGCCCGCCCGCGCCGCTCGCGCGATACGTGTCGACGCGGAGCTCCTCGTCACGGATCTCCACGTCGGTCAGCTCGTCGACCTGAGGGAGGACGAAGACCGACGCGAAGGAGGTGTGCCGGCGCTTCGCCGCGTCGTACGGGGAGATCCGCACGAGACGTTGCACGCCTGCCTCCGCCTGCAGATACCCGTAGGCGTAGTCTCCCTGGACCTCGATGGTGGCATCCTTGATCCCCGCCTCTTCCCCCTCCTGGTAGTCGAGCATCGAGACCTTGAACCCGTTCTCCTCGGCCCAACGCAAGTACATCCGCAGCAGCATCTCCGCCCAGTCCTGGCTCTCGGTTCCTCCGGCTCCCGGATGGATCGAGAGGACCGCGTCGTGGGAATCGAGCTCCCCGGCGAAGAACGACGTCAGCTCGAAGGTCCCGAGCTCGCGCTCGAGCTTCCGCGCGATCGCCTCCCCTTCGGAGCGCGCCTGCGACTCGCTCGCCTCCTCTTCCTCCGAGAGCTCGATCATCGTCTCCAGGTCGCTGTGGAGCCTCTCCAGCTGGTCCCAGCGCTCCACTTGGGTCCGCGACCCCTTCAACGCCTGGATCCGCTTGCGCGCGGCGTCGGGATCATCCCAGAAGTCGGCCGCGGCCATCTCCCGCTCGAGCTTCTCGATGGAGCTGCGCTTCGCATCCAGATCAAAGAAAGCTCCGCAGATGGTCCAGCTTGCGGCGGCTCTCCTCCAGGATCGCGCGGACATCGACGCTCATGACGGCTCCTTCTCCTCTCCCCTCTGAAGCCACGCCCAGAGCCTCTCGGCTTCCCGGGCGAGGGCGGCGCGATCCCCGTCGTTGTCGACGACGGCATCGGCCTCGCGGCGCAGCACCTGCTCGGGCAGCTGGCGCTCCATGCGCAGACGCGCCTCCTCTGCGGTGAATCCGCGGTCGCGGAGGCGCGTCATCGACGTTTCCTCGGAGCAGCGGACCAGGACGATGTGGTCGCATCGCACCGCGTCGCGCCAATCCAAGAGCAGGGCCGCATCGATCAGGACGATAGCAGCGCAGCCGGAGGCCCGCAAGTCCGCCAACTGGCGGTTGATCCGGGCGACGATCCACGGATGGACCAGGGCGTTCAGCGCCTCGAGGGCGGCCTCGTCCGCAAAGACGATCCGGGCCAGCGCGGGGCGGTCGATCTCACCGTCCCGACCGAGAATCGCGCTCCCGAACCGCCCGACCACCTCCCGGCGCACCACGCGATCCCGCAAGGCCTCGTGTCCGAGTCGATCGGCGTCGATCCGCGCGCAACCGGGCCGCGCGGCGAGGATCTCGCAGAGCGCGGTCTTGCCGCATCCGGTCCGACCCACGACGCCCACGACTCGCATCGCGCCTATCCGTGCGCCTCTTCCCAGTCCTCGCCGGAGCCGAGCTCGACGCGCAACGGGACGCGCAGGTCCGCCGCCCTCTCCATCTCCTCCGTCGCGACTTCGGCCAGGCGATCCAGCTCCTCCTCCGGCGCCTCGAAGAGAAGCTCGTCGTGGACCTGCAGGACCAGCCGTGCGGAGAACCGGCCGTCGCGAAGCCGGTCGTGGATCCGGATCATCGCGATCTTGATCAGATCCGCCGCGGACCCCTGGATCGGAGCGTTCGCGGCGACTCGCTCCGCCTGTGCGCGTGCGCGCGCGCCCTCCCCCTGCAGGGCCGGAAGGTACCGGCGCCTTCCCTTCAACGTGGAGACGTAGCCGTCGGCACGCGCCCGCTCCAGGTTCTCCTCGAGATAGCGGCCGACCCCGGGCATCTTCGCGAAGTACTGCTCGATGAACGCACGCGCCTCGGCGATCGGGATCCCGAGCGAACGCGAGAGGCGGGACGGCCCCATGCCGTAGAGGACCCCGAAGTTCACCGTCTTCGCGCGCGCCCGCATCTCCGGATCGACGCGGTCGATCGGCCGGTCGAAGATCCGTGCGGCCGTCGCCGCATGGATGTCCTCTCCCGCGCGGAAGGCCTCGACGAGCCCGTCGTCGCCGGAGAGATGAGCGAGGATCCGCAGCTCGATCTGCGAGTAGTCGGCCGAGACCAACCGCCAGCCCGGTCGCTGCGCGGTGAAGGCCCGGCGGATCCGGCGGCCCGACTCGGTCCGGACCGGGATGTTCTGGAGGTTCGGATCGCTGGAGGAGAGCCGGCCGGTCGCGGCGACGGTCTGGTGGAACTGCCCGTGGATCCGGCCGGTCTCCGGGTCGATCGACCGCGGGAGCACCTCCACGTAGGTGGAGCGCAGCTTGTTCGTCTGCCGGTACTCCAGCACCGCGGCGGCGATCCGCGATTCGCCGGCCAGCCCTTCGAGAACCTCCTGATCGGTCGAGAAGCCGGTCTTGGTCTTCTTCCCCCGCCGGAGGCGAAGCCGCTCGAACAGCACCTCCCCGAGCTGGGACGGCGAGTTGATGTTGAATTCCGTTCCTGCGAGCTCGTGGATCTCCCCCTCGAGACGACGCAGGTCGATCTCCATCTCGCTCGAGAGCCGGCGCAACGCGTCGGCGTCCAAGTGGATTCCGGTCCTCTCCATCGCATAGAGGACCGGAATGAGCGGGACCTCGATCGCGCGGTAGAGCTCCTCCTGGCCCCGCTCGACCAGCGAGGCGCGGAGCACGGTGCGCAGGCGCAGGGCGGCGTCGGCGTCCTCGGCGGCGTAGGCGGCGACCCGTTCGACCGGAAGCTTGTCCATCGTCGTTTGCTGGCGTCCCTTGCCGATCAGCTCGACGGTCGGGATCTTGCGGTGCCCGAGCATCTCGAAGGTCAGCGTGTCGAGATCGTGCGGCCGGTCGGGGTCGATCAGGTAGGAGGCGACGAGCGTGTCGAACAGCGGACCCCGCACCCGACATCCGATCCCGCGCAGGACGTGGAGGTCGAACTTCACGTTCTGTCCGACCTTCTCGATCCGTTCGTCCTCGAGCAACGGCCCGAGGATCTCCCGGACTGACTCCGCCTCCAGGTTCTTCCCGTCCCGATGCCCGACCGGCACGTAGTAGGCCGTCCCCGGTTCCCAGGCGAACGAGAGCCCGACCGCCCGCGCCCGGCGCGGGTCGAGCGAGTCGGTCTCGGTGTCGATCGCAAGCGACGCCTCCGGAGGGATCCGCGCCAGAACCGCGCGCAGCGAATCGGGATCGTCGATCGTCCGGTAGTCCGCCTTCCACTCGTCCTTCGGTTTGAGGTCGAGCGCGTCGATCATCCGTCTGAATTCGAGACGCTGCAGGAGCGCGAGAAAGGCGGGCCGCTCCCGCAGATCGGCCACCGCGTAGTCGGCGATCCGCGCGTCGGGGAGCAGATCCTCTCGCAGCCGGATCAGCTCGCGGCTGAGAAACGCGTCTTCACGGGCGTTCCGGAGCTTCTCGCGCAGGGCCGGTCGCGCGATCCGGTCGAGGTGCTCGTAGAGCGCGTCGAGATCGCCGTGCTCCTGGATCAGCCGTCGGGCGGTCTTCTCCCCCACCCCACGCACCCCCGGCACGTTGTCGACCGCGTCCCCCATCAGAGCCAGGATGTCGAGCACGCGCGGAGGCTCGACCCCCCAGCGCCCCTTCACCTCCTCCGGCCCGAGAAACGTCCCCTCCTCCCTGCCCCGCGGCGGGACCCACTGGAGCAGCCCCGGCCGGAGGAGCTGGTGGAAATCCTTGTCGGCGGAGACGATGACCACCTCCCCGCCGGCCGCGTGGACCGTCGCGGCCAGACTGGCGATCAGGTCGTCCGCTTCGACCCCTTGCCGCTCCAGAGTCGCCAGTCCCGCCGCCTCGACCAGCTCCCGGACGATCGGGAGCTGCGGGACCAGCTCCTCCGGGGTCGGAGGACGGTGCGCCTTGTAGTCTTCGAACCTCTCGTGCCGGAACGTCGGACCGGGCGCGTCGAAGGCGACGGCGACGTGCCGCGCCTCTTGGTCCCGCAGCACGGCGAACAGGGTGGCCGCGAAACCGTAGACCGCACTGACGTTGGTCCCGTCGGAGGTGAGCAGGGGATTGCGGGCGAAGGCGAAGTGCGCCCGGTAGACGAGGGCGGATCCGTCGATGAGGTAGATCCTCTCCGCCATCAGCCGCTGCTCCCGCGATAGTGCGGGCAACCTTCGACCTCCGAGAGGATCTCGTCCGGAACGAATCCGGCCACCGAACGCCCCCCCCGCAGACGGTCGCGGATCCACGTGGAAGAAAGGGTGCAGACCGGTCCCTCGATCCGATCGGTCGGATACCGCGCGGAGGCGGATCCCTGGTGTCCCGGTCGGTCGTAGACCGCCAGGCGCGCCAGCTCGGCGATCCGCTCCGGTCGCTTCCACATCGGCAGCTCCTCCAGCGAGTCCGACCCGAGCAGGAGCCACACCTCCGCCTCCCCGCCAAGCTCCCGACGCAGGCGCGTGAGCGAATCGACCGTGTAGGAGGGGCGGTCCTGTTCCGACTCCAGGGAGGAAGCGACCAGCCCCTCCCGCTGTGCCGCGACCCGTTCGGCGAGGCCGAGACGGAACCGGTACGGAGCGGAGGTCCCGGTCCCCTTGTGCGGAGGAACGGAAGCCGGAACGAGGAGCACCAGGTCGAGAGAGAGCTGCTCGCGCGCGAGCAGCGCGATCCACAGGTGTCCGAGATGGAGCGGGTCGAAACTTCCTCCGAGGAAGCCGATCCGCTTCACCGCCCGTTCTCCCCGGCGTCCGGGACCGGATCGGGGAGGCGCGCCAGCGCCTGCATCGCCTCCGCCCGCATGCGGCGCAGATCCTCGTCCTCCTCCAGACGGGCGGGGGACGTCCACTCGATCAGCCGCTCCCAGGTCCGCCGCGCCTCCTCCGGCTCCTCGAGCCGCTGGTAGGCGTGCGCGAGCCGGTAGAGCGCTTCGTCGGCCCCTTCGAAGGTGCTCTTGGTCTCCAGCGCCTTCTCGTAATAGATCGTCGCCGCTCTGTCCTGGTCGAGCTTCTCGTAGGTCTTCCCGTTCAAGAACGCCTTCCGCGCCAGCCGTTCCCGGCACTCCTCGACCTGCCCCTGCGCTTCGTCGACGTAGCTCCCCTCGGGATACCGGAGCAGGTAGGCCTGGAGCAGGTTCAGCGCCGTCTCCGTCGCGCGCGGGTCCTTCGCCGGACCGAGGATCTCGTTGAAGTGGCTGACGCCGCGCAGGTACTCGGCCTCCTCGCGGTGAGGACTCTGGGGGAAATCGCGGATCAGGCGGTTGAAGTCCTCGACCGCGACGAGGTTGTCGCCGACCTTCTGGCGCGCCTTGCCCAGCAGGAGCAACGCCTCGTCGAGGTGGTTCGATCCCGGATGGGTGTCGATGAACTCGCTCAGCCGCTCGATCGCCCGCAGCGGATCGCCCTTCTCGTAGTTGCGGCGCGCCTCGATCCAGTCCCCTTCCTGCGTCGGGAGCGTGTCGAGCCGTGGCTGCGATCCCCCGCACCCCGCGAGGACCGTCAGGATCAAAACCGCCGCTGTGGCCGCTGCGCGCAATCCGTCCCCCTCAGTTCTGGTTCTGGTAGAAGAGGTAGACGAGGCTGCTGATGATCGAGACCACGACGATCGGTTCGACGAGCTTCGACACCCGCGTCGCGGGGATCTCCGGCTCCCGGAACGGGAAGCTCGCTCCTTCCGCGCGCAAGCGGGCTCGGTTACCGAGCCGGTCCTCGTGATGGCTCTGCCCGATCGCCATCGCCTCGATCTTCCCTTCCGGTCCCTGCACGAGGGCCGCCTGCAGATAGACCCCTCCCAGCCGGCGGACGGTCGGCGACCCGACCAGCCCGAAGGATCGTTTGACGGTCGGGTAGTCGACGGCGAACTCCAGCAGCCGGAACTCCACCGTCTTCCCGGGGGGATAGGTCCGGGCCGGAGCGACGGACGGAGGCGGCTTGGCGGGCGCCTCCGGCGCGGTCCGCGGCTTGCCGCCGGGGCCGACGCCGCTGGTCGTGTCCGGCCCCGCGGCGGCCGCGCTGTCCGGTTCCTCCAGGTTCGCCGGCGTGTCCTTCCCGTCCCCTTCCGGCTCGGCCGCCGCCGCGATGCTGTCGGCGATGGCGATCCAGTCGACGGAATCCGCCGCCGCCTTGGCGGTGTCGGGAGCGAAGGGGTCCTCCTCGGCGAAGAAATCGGCGAGCGCGTCCTCCTCTTCCTCCGCCGGAGCGGAGGGTCTCCGCCGGACGGCTTCGGCCGTGTCGGCGGCCACGACATCGGGAGCCTCCTCCAGCAGGCGGACCTGGCATCCCCTCCGGGTCAAGGCGCGCGCGAAGGCATCCGCGACGAACTGGTTCCCCTCGTGGTAGCCACGGGCGACCACCGCGTAAGTCACTCCGGTCTCCACGTCCAGGCTGTCGAGCACCTCCTGCACCGCCTGCTCGGTCAACCGCTCGAGCAGCCCGAGGTTCGTCATCAGCCGTTCGTCCGCCCGGGTCGGCGCAAAGGAGCAGACCAGGGCCGCGAGCAGGAGTGCGATCGCAACCAGCGGAGCCGCCCGACGGCATCCTCCGCGGTCAGCCTGTCTGATCATCGGGGTTCCCCCATCTCGACGAGCCGGGCCTCCAGGTCGTAATCCCGGGAGCCCGTCACCACGACGCGGCGGAACTCGCCGGGACGAACGTCCGGTCCGCCTCCGGCGACGATCCGCGTCACACCATCTACCTCGGGCGCCTGGCCCGCGTGGCGGCCGATCGCGCCGCCCCCACCTTCGACCTCATCGATCAGCACCGTCAACGACGAACCGACCCGGCGGCCCGCGCGCGCGGCGGCGATCTCCCGCTGGATCTCGAGGATCGCCCCCCGGCGTCTCTCCCGCTCCGCCTCCGGAACCTCCCCGGCGAGACCGGCCGCATCGGTCCCCTCCTCGGTGCTGTACGCGAACACCCCGAGCGCGTCGAACCGGATCGCGCGCACCAGCTCCACGAGCGCGCGAAACGCCTCCTCCGTCTCGCCCGGGAATCCGGTGATCAGCGTGGTTCGCAACGACACCTCCGGAATCCGTTCGCGCAACCGGTCGAGGAGACGGCGCGTCCGGTCCGGCGGGGGGCGGCGCATCGCCCGGAGGATCCCGGGATCGGCGTGCTGGATCGGCAGATCCACGTACGGGACGACCCGGCTGCATTCGCGGATCGTCTCCACCAGGTGGTCCGACCAGTTCGAGGGATACGTGTAGAGCAGGCGGATCCAGTCGACCGCGCCGTCGGCCTCCAGATCGCCGAGGAGCGCGGCGAGCTCCGACCGGCCGGTCCGATCGACTCCGTACGCGGTCAGCTCCTGGGCGACCAGGTTGACCTCCCGGACCCCCATCCGCCCCAGCATCGCCACCTCCCGGACGATCGACTCGCGGGAGCGGCTGCGGTGCGGCCCGCGCAACTTCGGGATGATGCAGAACGAGCACGTCCGGTCGCATCCTTCGGAGATCTTCACGTAGGCGGAATGCGGATGCCGGGAGACCACGCGGATGTCCCAATCCTCCTCCACCCGGTCCATGCCGCCGAGCCGGACGGTCGCCCCGGCGTCGCGGGCGCCGCCGTCTCCGTTCGCCCCGAACCAGTCGCGGATCCGCGGAGCGACCGCGTGGACCTCCCCCGGCCCGACGATGCCGTCGATCTCCGGGATCTCCTCCAGCAGCCGACCGCCGTGCCGCTGGGCGAGGCATCCGAGGACGAGGAGCCGCTGGTCCGCTCGCGCTTTCTTCGTCTCCACCAGCTCCAGGATCGTGTCGATCGATTCCTGCTGCGAAGCGGTCAGGAAGGCGCAGGTGTTGACCAGCACCGCATCGGCCTCCCGCGGATCCGCGACGATCCGCATCCCTTCGCGGAGGAGCTGGCCGGCGAGCAGATCGGTGT
>WJJW01000443.1 GCA_014729455.1 Candidatus Eiseniibacteriota bacterium | reverse complement strand
GTCCTCGGCGGCGCGGACCGTGTAGAAGTACATCGTCCCGTTCTCGGCCGTTCGGTCGATGTAGCTCGTCGTCCCCGCTTGCGTCGTGGCGATCTTATAGTCCCCGAGGTCGTTCACCGGCGTGTCGGCAAGGCTGCTCTCATGTCGATAGACGTTGTACCCGGCGAACGTGTCCCAGGTCTCGTCCGGGGTGCCGTCCCAGTCGAGATCGACCTCCTCGTCCCCGTTGACGTAGGTCAGGTTCGTCGGGGGCGCGAACTGGTCCGGTGGCTTCGTCGACTCGTCATCCGAGCAACCCGCCACGATGGCCAGCGCAAAGGCGAGAAGCGCCGGGAGCGCGACGTTCCCGAGCGCGCGATTGATCTTCCGATTCACGGTTTCCTCCTGCTCTACTACGGTCTCCATGACCGAGCGTGTCCCTGCCCCTCGACATTCACTTGGCGAATCCGCCGTAGGACCGATACTATCATCGCGGTCCCCCTACGGGTAGAGCCCGTGGTGGCTGGACGATCCGGTCCGGTCGCCGGGGCCTCGGAGTGGGCAGGGAGGGAAGCATGGGCTGGGATTACTCGGCGAAGACCAAGCAGATCTTCATGGACGCGGTCCAGGGCAAACCCGGTACCCACCTGGGCGAGATCGAGAACCCCGACGGGATCGGAGAGCACGGCTCGATCGCCTGCGGGGACGCGCTGCGCTTCACGTTCCGGGTCCGCAGGGATCCGGGCGATCCGACCAAGGACGTGATCACCGAGGCGCGTTACCTGACCTTCGGATGCACCTCGGCGATCGCCGCGTCCGAGGCGCTCTGCGTGCTGATCGAGCAGGGGGGCTACACGCCGATCCAGGCGCTGTCGATCACCAACCAGGACATCGTCGACTTCCTCGAGGGACTTCCCGACCAGAAGATCCACTGCTCGGTGATGGGCGCGGAGGCGCTGGAGGCGGCGGTCTTCAACTGGGCGCAGCGCCGCGGGGTCGATCTCGAGTCGCTCGGGATCGACATCAAGCCGCACGGCCTCGACGAGGGGCGGATCGTCTGCCAGTGCTTCATGCTGACCGAGCCGTACATCCGGCGGAAGATCAAGGAGCTGAACCTCAAGACGATCCCGGAGATCACCGGCGCGATCAAGGCGGGCGGGGCCTGCATGTCCTGCCACCACACGCCGGGCGGGCTCCAGGACCTGCTCGACGAGATCTGGGGTCGGCAGCCGACGAAGATCAAGGAGGCCCCGGAGACCCCGCAGCCGCGCGAGCCGGCCGAGACCGGCGATCTCTCGCCGTTTCAGTTCAGCAAGAAGGTCGAGCGAGCGCTGGGCGAGCACATCCGCCCGCTGTTGCAGAAGGACGGCGGGGACCTGGAGCTGGTCGACATCAAGGAGCGGCTGGTCTACGTCCGGCTGACCGGCGCATGCGTCGGGTGTCCGGGCGCGGGGATGACGATGAAGCTGATGGTCGAGCAGACTCTGAAGGAGATGGTCGACGAGCGGATCCGCGTGATCTCGGTTTGAGGGGGAACGCGGCGCACCGGACGGCTCCGGGGGAGGCGATCCGATGAGCGATGCAGCGAGACGGCCGGAGACGATCTACCTCGACAACAACGCCACGACCGCTGTCGCCCCGGAGGTCTTCGAGGCGATGCGGCCGTTTCTGACGACCGACTACTTCAACCCCAGCTCGGTCTACGAACGCGCGACCCCGGTGGCCGCGGCGCTGAAGGCGTCGCGCGAGACGGTCGCACGGGCGCTCGGCGGAGTGCGTCCGGAAGAGATCGTCTTCACTTCCTGCGCGACGGAGAGCGTGAGCCACGCCGTCCGCGGATCGATCCGAGCGAACCCGCACCGGAACCACATCGTCACGACCGGCGTCGAACACCCCGCCGTCCACGAGCTTTGCCGCGATCTCGAGCGGGATCGGTACGACGTGACCTTCCTGCCCGTCGATCGGAGCGGTCGGATCGATGTGGCCGATTTCATCCGCGCGCTGCGCACCGAGACCCTGCTCGTCGCGGTCATGCACGCGAACAACGAGACCGGGGTCGTGTTCCCGATCGAAGATCTGTCGCGCCTGACGAAGGAGACCGATCCGTCGATCCTCTTCCTCACGGACGCGACGCAGACGGTGGGGAAGGTCGGAATCGACCTGCGCGGCGCGCTGAAACATGTCGATCTCCTTGCCTGCTCGGGACACAAGTTCCATGCGCCGAAAGGGGTCGGAGCGTTGTTCCTCCGGCGCGGGACGCCGTGCCGGCCATTCCTCGTCGGCGGTCATCAGGAAGGGGGCCGACGCGGAGGGACCGAGAACGTGGCCGGAATCGTCGGTCTCGCGCGCGCCTTGACCCTCTCGCTGGAGGAGCACGACGCGGTGGAGGAGCGGATCCGTCGCTTGCGCGATCGACTGCAGCGCGAGCTGATCGCGAGGATCCCCTGCGTCGAGGTCAACGGCGAGGGGGCGGCACGACTCTCGAACACCCTGAACCTCTCGATCCACTTCATCGAGGGCGAGGGGATCCTCTATCAGCTCAACGAGCACGGGATCTGCGCGTCGAGCGGCTCGGCCTGCACGTCCGGATCGCTCGAGCCCTCGCACGTGCTGCGTGCGATGGGAGTCCCGTTCACCGCGGTGCACGGTTCGCTGCGGCTCAGTCTCAGCCGCTACACGACGGAGGAGGAGATCGACCGGGTCGTGGAGGCGCTGCCCGAGATCGTCGCCAGACTCCGCCGGCTCTCGCCGTACTGGGACCAGTCGCGGAACCGCCCCCGCTCCGAGGCGGAGGCGATGATGCGGAAAGACCCGGAACACACTGCGTGACAACGGGTTCTGAGCATTCAGTCGCCGGGCTCTCATAAGCGATCCACCCGCGAAAAACTGGGTTGCCGAAGCGAAGCTGATTGACGTAGATTCTCCGGAGGCGGAAGCTCCGAAACGAATCGCGTCCGGCCGAGCCGGTCGCTATTCCGTCGATGGGGATCCGCCTGTCGCATGGCCGGGCGGGATCGGGTGGATGGGTTCGTGAGGCCCCGGACCATGTGCAGCCGCATTGCCGCGTGCAATGGCGGGTCTGCCCAGCGACCAGAGAGCACGAGGCCGCCGGCGGGGATGCTTCCCCGACCGGCGGCCTGCTCCGTTCTGTCGAAACAGACGACCGGAAAGGACCGGATTCGATCGCTCGAGCGAAGTCAGTGGATGCGCGTCCAGGAAGTCGACACCGCTCGTCCGCTTTCGTCGGTCAACAAGAGGTGATACCGGCCCGCGGAGTATCTCCCGGCATCGAAGGAGAGGTCGGTGCGACCGGGGGAGAGGATCCTCCTCCCGAGCGACGCCACGCGTCTCCCGCGAACATCGAAGATGTCGAGCTGGACGATCCGCGGCGTGGCGAGATGAACGGGGACCGTGATCTCTCTTCGGTGGCCGGCGAGAGGATTCGGCCGAGGGGATTCCAGTCGCGCCCACCGGGTGCGGTCCCTGGTCGAGGAATCGACCGAGCCCGGAGCGGGGCGATCCGTGGCGAGAGCGATGACGTCGACCTGGTTCACGGTACCGGCCGGGTTCCACGCCGTCCCCTCGGCGGACGTCCAGACCTGCCCCTCGCGGATCGCGGCGTAGAGACGGTCGGAACCGTCGGTGGCCAGCGTTCGGGCGTGGGCATGGGAGATCGTACCGATCCATTGCCAGTTCGAGCCTTCGTCCGCGCTTCGTAGCACGCTTCCAGGCTCGGTCAGGAGGAAGAGCGCGGATCCGGTCGCGCCGATCGCCGTCACGCCCGAAGCCGTCGCGTTGCCCATGATCTCCCAGCTACGCCCCTGGTCGATGCTTCGAGAGACGATCCCGGACGCCGTCGCTGCGAAATGGGCCGCATCCGTCCGGATCAGATCCACGTGGTCGAACCCGGACAGGGACGCGACCGCCTGGAACGACTCCCCTTGGTCCGTCGATTCCCAGAGAGACCCCCCTCGGCCCAGAGCGAAGAGGGATCCCGACGCACCGGCGGCGATCGCGACGATGTCCGATCCCAGGACGGGGCCGACTGGATCCCATTGGAAGCCCGCGTCCGTGGATCGGAACACGCCACCGGATTCGGTGACGAGGACCAGATCGGACGACGTGTCGAGGGCCGTCAACCCGACGGCGTCGTTCGCCGGCAACGTCGCGCGGACCTCCCACGTCTGCCCGTCATCCATGGATGAGAAGAGCTCACCGGTATCGACGAGCGCGAAGAGCGTGGTGGCGGCCGGCGACGTTCCGGGAATCGCCAGGACCAGGATCGCCAGGAACCGGGCGAACCCCTTCTTGGTTGAGCGGATCGTCCTCATCGCAAGACCGTTATTTTCAGAGAGCGGGTCTGTCCGCCCGAGGCGGACCGCAGGAAGTAGATCCCCGCCGGCACGGGCTCTCCTAGATCGTTCCGGCCGTCCCAATGAGTCGTGTGATGGCCGGGTCCTCGGTGATCGCGGACGAGGCGGCGAACGAGACGACCGCTCGCGTCGTGGAGCGTGACGTGGGCCGGTGCCGCCTCGCCCCCGAGCCCGCCGGCGGTCGCATAGTCGATCCGCATCGATCCCTGCCGGTACGGACGAGGATGCGCGTCGAGCGCCATCGATCCGGCCGAGGATTCTCCGAGCACGAGCGCTTCTCCGAGACCGTTGATGGCCGTCAGGCGATATCGAGAGGACGGTGTCCCGGACAGGTCGAGGTACGAGGTTCTCTTCGTCAGCGGGATCAGCGTCGTCCAGCCGGAAAGACCGGTGGACCGTTCGATCCGGTATCCGGAGAGCGCATCGGGACCGGGGGTCGTGCTCCAGCGCAGTTCCACCCCAGAACCGCCGTCCGTCGGGGGATCTGCACGGAAGCGGTTCAGGACGATCGAGGCGTCGATCGTGAACAGGGAATCGGAAGCGTCTCGCCCGCCGAGAGCCCCGTCGCTCGGGGTCAGCCGGACACGGGTGAAGCGACCCGGCCGGTGCGGGACCACGAGGGCGACCTCGTTCGATTCCTTGCCGCCTACCTCTTCGTCCAGCAGCGAATAGGAATCGCCGCCGTCGACCGAAAGCCAGAGATCTGCCGGCTCGGCTCCCCGCCAAGCGACGGTCTCGGTCGCCCCGACGCTCCATGTCTCGCCGCCGACGGGGGAGGACAGATGGTAGCGATTGAAGTCGTGAAGGTAGGCTTCGTTCAGCTCGGTGCCGACGAGGAGGTCGCCGAACCCATCGGCGTTCAGGTCCCCGGCTGCGGCCAGCGACGACCCGAGGAACGCGCTCTCGGAAGTCGTGTAGAGGAAGTCGTCCGGATCCCCGTCTGGAGCGGGCCCTCCGAAGAAGACGTAGACGGTGCCGGTCTCGTCGCCCTGGTAGACCTCGTGCGGCGCCCCGGCGGCGATATCGTCGTAACCGTCCCCGTTCAGGTCGCCGGCGAACGCCACCGAGGTTCCCAGGGATTGGTACGCGTGCGTACCCGTGATCAGGAGATCCGCGACCCCATCGAAGCTCGGCCCGCCGAAGTAGACATAGAGGCGACCGGCGTTGTTTCCCCCGCCGTCATTGCTGTCCGCGCCGATCACGAGATCGGGATGCCCGTCCCCGTTCAAATCTCCTCCTCCCGCCAAAGCGCGGCCGAACCGATCGTTCTGCGCTTCCTGCTCGAGGATGAGATCCGGGACCTCGTCGGCCGAAGGCCCGCCGAAGAAGACATACGCCTTCCCGGCCGTCTCCCGAGTTCCGATGACGAAGTCGTCGTATCCGTCGGCATTCAAGTCGCCGGCCCCCTCGACGGAGTCGCCGAAGCGATCGTTGTCCCCTTCCCCCGAGAAGGTGAGATCGGGGGTCGTGTTGCCGTCCCACGATCCGTAGAAGAGATAGGCGCGCCCGCGTCCGTTCCCTCCCGCATCGGCGCTGTACGCGCCGACGAGCAGGTCCTCGAAGCCGTCGGCGTTCACGTCTCCGGCGGAGGCGACCGACCCTCCGAAGTGGTCGCCCGCCGCCTCGCCGTCGACGAACCAGTCCGCGGTCGCGTCGGCCCCGCTTCCGCCGAAGTAGACCTGCACGCGGCCCGCATCGGCTCCCGCCGCGTCGCTCCATGAGATCCCGACGACCGCGTCTGCGATCTTGTCGCCGTTCAGGTCGGCGTAGCAGACGCTGCGGCCGAGCCGATCGGCTTCCGCATCGCCGGAGATCACGAGGTCGGCATCGGAGTCCCATCCCGGGCCCCCGTAGAAGACGTACGCCTTGCCTTCTCGATCCACCACGACGTCCGCATTCGGCGCGCCGACCAGCAGATCGGGATGCCCGTCGGCGTTGAGGTCGCGTGCCGGGCAGAGGGCCAGGCCGAAGTGTTCTCCTTGCGTCTCCCCGGACAGCGTTCGCTGGAGGCGCCGGGCGACCGGGGAAGGCGGCCGCGGAACCTGGATGGAGAAGGTGCCCGCGTTGACCGTCTCGTCGTACGGCGTCTGGCGGACGATCTTGACGACGGCAGATCCCGTCGTCACTTCCGGAACCATCAACCGGAGATCGTGATTCTCGACGGACGAGCGGAGAGTCTGGAAGCTATAGCCGCCGTCGAGGGAAAGCAGCAAGTCGACCGAGCCGGCTCCCCGCCAGTGGATCTTCCCCTCGCTTCCCGCGATCCAGAGATCGCCGCTTCGCGGCGAGAGGATCTCGAACGAGGCGCTCGCGTATCCGACCGACTGGTTGGAAGTGTGATAGGCGATGTGCGGTTTGCCCCTCGCATCCAGAGAGAGGGCGTTGCCGAGCGTGAGACGCACGTCGTCGACGATCACCGGTTCCCACGTGGTCCCGCTCTTCTTGGCATACCTGAGTTCATACTCGGATCCGTTGTAGGTGACATGCGGCGTTCCGTCTCGATCGACCGCGATCGATGTGCTCGTGTGCCCACCTCCCTCCGCATCGATGGACTCGGTGATGATCTGTCCTCTGGCGGTCCAGGCGTAGCGAGGTTGGTCGTTGGCCGATCTCGGATAGTAGATGATGTGGGGTTCGTCATCGGGCCCGAGGGCGAGGTCGATGTTGTCGGACTCGGTGCTGTAGGAGTAGAAGGTCCATTCTTCCCCGTCGAACGCCGCGTACTTCAACCGCGACGCATCCAGTTCGGTATACGCGATGTGCGGGTATCCCTGCGAGTCGAGGGCGATCGCGTTGTCGCTCCCGGCATTGCCGGAAGTGTCGACCGTCGTCGTCGTCCATGGGCCGTCCCCGGTCCGGGTGATGTAGACGAGATCGTTCACCTCCCGCTCCTTGAAGCTGATGTGGGGGTTCCCCTCCTCGTCGACCGCGAGATCGTGCTCCAGGACATTGGGGGAAGCCGGGGTCGGGACGACCTCGATCGTCCAATTCCCCTCCGCCTCGCGATGCGCGTAACGCAGCTCGTCGTCCGGGTCCCAGACCCAGTAGATGATGTGCGGTCGGCCGGCGCGGTCGACGGCCAGCTTCGGTTTCACGCCGTTGTCGCCGTCGCTGTCGGGCGCTTCGGAATGCCATCCTTCGCGGTCGAGCACGGCGTAGTTGAGACGCTGCTCGTACTCGTCGTAGTGGGCGACGTGGAACCGACCGAAGTCGTCGTACGCGGCCGACAAGTAGTCCCAAGGAATCGTGTAGTCGATCGTGTCGTAGTGATAGCCGGGGGTGCTCTGGGCGCGGAGATCCGTCGTCCAGGCGGAGATTCCCACGAGGGCGGCGAGCGCCCACCAAGCGGCGTTCCGGGTGATCTGCATGGAGCACTCCTTCCTCTTGAACCGGGCCCTTCCGCTTCGGCGAGACTGCATCCGCCGGGATCCGGCCCTTCATCGGGGAACGACAAAACGGAGGGGAGACCGACAGGAGATTGAAGAAATCTCGGCGGTGGGAGAGACCCTCCGCCGGCCGCGACGGCGCTGCGATCCATCTCGTGGCCATGGAAGCGTTTCGGCCGCTGAATCCAGCGACTACGGTCAACGGAGCCGGATCAGCTTCCAGGATCGACGGACCCCGTCCGCCTCCATGGCGCAGACGTAGACGCCGGCGGGTGCGCCTATGGCGTTCCACTTCGCAGCGTGCCGTCCGCTACCCATCCGCCCTTCCACGAGACGTTCGACCAAACGTCCGCTCGCATCGTAGATGCCGAGCGACACGTGGGTGCTCCGGACAAGATCGTACCGAATGGTGGTGCCTTCCCGGATCGGGTTCGGAGCGGGGCGTTCCAGGCTGAAGGGCACCGGCGGATCGACCTCGGGATCGACGGACGACGGTCCTGACGGGCCCTGGAACCGCGCGACGAACACCTGTTCGCGGTTACCGTCGATTCCCGCAAGGAGCGCCCGACTGTCCGCCTGCACGGCGAGGGCCAGGCGTGTCTGGGGGGGACTGTGGACCCCTGAGTGTGCCAAGCCGTCGATCACGCTGAAGTCACCACCGAACTCCGTGTCGAGGTTTCCGGCTGTGTCGAAGCGCGCGATCGAGGCGTCCCCGTCCACCCCGTCGTACTGGGCCAGAAGAAGCCGGCCGTCCGGCTGGAGGGCCACCTCCAGCCCCTCCCCGCCGTTGGTCGTTCCGGCGGCCGCAAACCCGGAAGCCCCGAAACCCTCATCGACCGTGCCGTCCGGCTCGAGGCGCCAGAGAGCCCCCTCCTGCGAGACACCGTGGTACACAGCGAGCACGAGCTTGCCGTCCGCCTGCACGATGATGTCGATGTCGGTCGCGTCGAAGTTCTGGATCCCGGTGTGAGCCAGGCCGCCACTCCCGAATCCGGAGTCGAGGGCGCCGCCGGAGTCGAAACGGGCCACGTAGTCTTCGTTCACGGCGAGGTCGGTGCTTCCGAGGAGGATCTTTCCGTCCTCCTGCACAGCGACGGCGACGCCACCCTCCACGCTCAGAACACCCGGCCGGGCGACTCCGCTGGATCCGAATCCGGTATCGACCTGTCCGCTCGTGTCGAAACGGACGAGGACGTTCTCGAAGTCCGAGCTGTCGTGCGTGGCGACGAGGATCCTGCCGTCCGGCTGGACGGCGATGTCGACACCCGCACCTGCGCTGTAGATCCCGGTGTACGCGACTCCTCCGGTACCGAAGCTCTCGTCGAGGTTGCCGGCGGCGTCGAAGCGGACCACGTACGCTTCCTCCGGCGACTGTGCGAGGCCCGCGAGCAAGACCTTGCCGTCCGCCTGCGTCGCCACCGCAAGTCCTCCGGATCGATCGCATGCGAATCCCGTGTAGGCCAAGCCGTCCGTTCCGAAACCAGGATCCCGGTTCCCGGAGGCATCGAGGCGGATCAAGTACTGCTCGTCCGTCGTGGTGTCATGTCCACCGAAGAGGATCGTACCTCCAGCTTGTGCGATGGCTCCAACGCCGGCTTCGCTCGGAGTCGGGAGTCCCCACGCGAGCCCGACCCCCGGGCCGAACTCGGGGTCCAGCTTTCCCGACGTCCCGATTCGAGCGACGTAGTCCTTGAAGCTTTTGGCGTCCCTCCCGGCCGCGAGCACGCGTCCATCGTCTCCGACGGCGAGGCCGACCCCTCCATCAGAATCGGCCCAGATCCCGCCCGAGAT
>WJJW01000057.1 GCA_014729455.1 Candidatus Eiseniibacteriota bacterium | reverse complement strand
GTACTACCTCGATCTGGGAGAGCGGCTCGCCGCCCGGGGGGACCACGTCGTCTACCTCTCGATGCGGCATCCCGACAACGTGCCGGCCGGTCCGGAGGACTGGTTCGTCTCCGGCGTCGACTTCAGGGAACAGGCGGGCTGGAGGGACAAGCTCCGCCGTGCGGCGCGGACGATCTCCAGCACGGAGGCGGCCGAAGCGGCGCATCGCGTGGTCCGGCGCAGCCGTCCTGCCGTGGCCCACCTCCACAACATCTACCACCATCTCTCCCCCTCGGTGATCCGCGCGATCGACCGCGAGGGGGTGGGGATCGTCCAGACTCTGCACGACTACAAGCTCATCTGTCCCGCTTACCTGCTGATGACCGAAGGGGAGATCTGCGAGCGCTGCCGGGGAGGGCGCTACCACGAAGCGCTCCGGCACCGCTGCCTGCTCGACTCGCGCGCGGCGAGCTTCGTGGCGATGGTGGAGGCGTACCTGCACCGCTGGCGGCGAACGTACCAGAAGATCCGCACCTTCCTCTGCCCGAGCCGCTTCATGCTCGAGAAGGTCCGCTCGTTCGGGATCGACTCCTCGCGGCTGGTCCATCTGCCCTACTTCCTGCCGGTCGACCGGTACGATCCGGGCCCGGGCGACGGCGGCTATTACGTCTACGCGGGGCGCCTTTCCCGCGAGAAGGGGATCGCGACGCTACTCGAAGCGCACGCCCGCCTGCCCCGGAAGCGGGTTCCCCTGCGGATCCTCGGGGATGGTCCGCTCCGAGAGCGGCTGGAGGAACGGACCCGGGAGCTCGGCCTCGAGGACGTCGTCTTCGAGGGATACCAGCCGGCGGATCGGCTCCGGGCGACCGTCCGGACGGCGCGCTTCACGGTCGTTCCGAGCGAGTGGTACGAGAACTACCCGTTCGCGATCCTGGAGGCATTCGCGCTCGGCCGGCCGGTCGTGGGGACGCGCATCGGGGGGATCCCCGAGCTGGTGCGTGACGGCGAGACCGGCTGGACCGCGCCGCATCGGGATCCGGACGCCCTGGCCGAATGCCTCGCGCGGATGATGAACGACCCCGCGAAGGCCGATGAGATGGGAAAGGGCGCGCGGGCGTGGGTCGCCGACGCTCTCTCTCCGGAGAAGCATCTCGAGCGTCTCGATGCGATCTACCGTGAGGCGGCGCGATGAGGATCGCGATGATCGGCCAGAAGGGGATCCCCGCGACATACGGCGGGATCGAGCGGCACGTCGAGGAGATCGGCGCGCGGCTGGCCGAGCGCGGTCACGATGTGACGGTGTTCTCCCGCTGGCACTACACGAAACATAGCGGGTTGCACCGCGGGATGCGCATCAAGCGGCTTCCGACCCTGAACACGAAGCATCTCGACACGATCAGCCACTGCATGCTGTCGGTCCTGGACACGTGGATCCACAAGTACGACATCGTCCACTTCCATGCGCTCGGGCCGAGCCTGTTCTCCGGCCTTCCGAGGATCCGGCGCGCGAAGACGGTCGTCACGATCCACGGGCTGGACTGGCAGCGGGGGAAGTGGGGTCCGTTCGCCTGCTGGTTCCTGCGTCACTGCGAGCGTCCCTCCGTGCAGTTCCCCGACCGGACGATCGTGGTCTCGAAGGCGCTGCAGAAGCATTTCCGGGAGGAGTTCGGCGCCGAGACGTTCGAGATCCCGAACGGGACGAACCCTCCGGTCCACCGCCCGCCGAACAAGATCCGCAAGTTCGGTCTCGACCGGCACCGGTACGTGCTGTTCGTCGGCCGCCTCGTTCCCGAGAAGGGGTGCCACATCCTGCTGGAGGCGTTCCGGAAGGTCGACACCGACGCCCGGCTCGTCATGGCCGGCGGCAGCTCGTTCTCCGACGGCTACATCGACACCCTGCACCGGCTCCGGGACGGGGACGAACGGATCCACATGCTCGGCTACGTGTACGGCGACATGCTCGACGAGCTGTGGAGCAATGCGTACCTCGTGGTGCAGCCATCGTTCCTCGAAGGATTCTCCATCTCGCTCGTCGAGGCGATGAGCCACGGCAAGTGCGTGCTGGCCAGCGACATCCCGGAGAATCTCGAGGTGGTCGAGGATTGCGCCGCGACGTTCAAGACCCAGGACGCCGCCGATTTGCAGGACAAGCTGCAGATGCTCCTCGACGATCCGATCGAGGTGGACCGGATCGCGCGCCGCTGCCGCTCGCTCGCCCAGGAGCGGTTCAGCTGGCCCCGGATCGTGGAGGCGACCGAGGCGGTCTACCTCGACGCGCTCGGCGTAAAGCCGCTGTCCGCCGAATCATCCGAGTCCCCGTCGCAAGCGCCTGATCTCCCTTGAGGCGCCCGCCGTTCGGGGTCACAATCCGATTCCATGAGGATCCACGCGGTCATCCTGGCGGGCGGGCGCGGGGAGCGGTTCTGGCCGCTGTCCCGCCGGCGTCGTCCCAAGCAGCTCCTCCCGCTCGTGGGGAAGCGGTCCCTGCTCCAGGAGACGCTGGCGCGGATGGAGGGCTGGATCGATCCCGAGCGGATCTGGCTGGTGGCGTCCGGTCCGCTGCTCGCGGAGATCGACCGCCATCTGGACGGAGCGGTCCCGCCGGCGCGCTGGATCGAGGAGCCGATCCCCCGGAACACCGCCCCGGCGGTGGGCGCGGCCGCGGCGATGATCGCGGCGATCGATCCGGGTGCGTTCCTGCTCGTGCTTCCCTCCGACCACTGGATTCCGGACGTCGCGCGGTTCCGGGAGGATGTCGGGCGCGCGCTTCGGGCGGCCGAGGAGGTCGGCGGCCTGCATCTGTTCGGGATTCCGGTGACGCGCCCCGAGACGGGCTACGGATACGTCGAGATGGCCGATGAGCTCCCGGAGCATCCTTGGGTGGCTCGCGTGCGGAGGTTCCACGAGAAGCCGACCCCCCGGCGGGCCCTCGACTACGCGGACCGCCCGGAGATGCTGTGGAATTCCGGGATCTTCCTCTGGCGCGCCGAGACGATCCTCGATGCGCTGCGGCAGCACGTTCCCGCCTCGCGGGATCGGATCGATCGCCTCCGCGAGGCGCTCCGGACCGAGAAGCGGTTCGGTCCGGCCGCGAAGGAGGCGCTGCGCGCGTACCTCGAAGGATCCGATTCCAGCTCGATCGACTACGCGGTTCTGGAGAAGCACGAAGAGACGTACGTGACAAGGGCCGGATTTCGCTGGAGCGATCTCGGGAGCTGGGTCTCGTGGGGGGAGCGGAGCGAGGCGGATCCATCCGGAAACCGCGGAAAGGGGCCGTTGCTGGCTCGCGATGCGCGCAATTGCATCTACTATTCGGAGAACGGGGCGTTGGCCCTGCTCGGCGTGGAGGATCTGATCGTCGTGCGGGTCGAGGACGTCACCCTGGTCTGCGCCCGGGAGCGCGCGCAGGAGATCCGGAGGATCCTCGCGGACGCGCGCGAGAGAGGGGACATGGAGGAGCACCTGTAGGATGCGCTCGTTCTGCACCGGCGCGTTGGTCCTGTTGCTGCTGACCGGCTGTGCCGGCCGAGGCGGGAACGGCCCGGCGGAGCCGGTCGAGGAGGGAAAGCGGAAGGTCCAGCTTCCGGGACAGGAGCGCGCGTACCCTTCCGAGGATCCGCGCAACTGTCCGGCGCCGGGCCGGACGCAGGTCTGGATGCCGGAGGCCGTCTCGATCGGCGCCCCCGAGGAAGAACCTGCCCCGATCCCGGAGACCGAGCGGGCCGAGGGGGTTGCGGTGCAGGTCTTCGCCACCGTGGATCGGCGCAAGGCCGACCGGCTCCGCGAGTCGCTCGACCGGGATCTCGATCTGCCGGTCCGGGTCGACTCCGAGCAAGGGATCTGGAAGGTGCGCGTCGGTCCGCTCGAGGATCGTCTCGCGGCCGAGGCGCTGCGGAGGCGGCTGATCGGGCTCGGCTACGAAGACGCCTTCCTGGTGGAGCTGGGGGTCCGATGACCCAGATCGTTCTCGTGGAGGATCTCGGCTGGGAGCGCTTGCGGCCGCTGACCTGGCTCCGGCCGGTCGGAGAGCTGTTCGTCGGGACCCGCACGAACCGGGAGCGCTGGAGGGACGCGGCCGGGACCGAACCGGTCCTCTGGTGCCGGACCGAGCTCGCCGGCCTGAGCCCGCACTGGGTCGCCGACGCGCCGATCGGCGCGGCCCGGCGACTCTGGGTGCGCGATGGCCTGGTGCCGGGAGGGGCTTGGGCGCGGGACGCCCTGGGGGGGACCGCCCCGACGGCGTGGCGCAATGGAGATCGGATCCTCGCCGTGCGGACGGATCGGGCTCCGGTTCCCGGGATCTCCCCGAACGATCCGGCCTTCTGGGAAGGGCTGGCCGAGGAAGCCGGGTCGGTGGACCGGGACGACGCCGCGGAGATCCGCGAGCTGCCCGACCTGGTCCGCCTGACCGAGCGGCGGATCGTGGAGGATGTCCAGAGGGAGATCGATGCGGTCCGCGCCGCGCCCGCGGATCCCGCGTCTCCGGGGGGGATCTCCGAGGGAGCCGTCCTCTATCGTGCGGACCGGATCGGGTTCGCTCCGGAGGTCCGGATCGACGACGGCGTGGTGCTGGACGCGCGCGACGGCCCGATCTTTCTCGGAGCGGAGACGCACGTGTTTCCGCACACATGGATCCGCGGGCCGTTCGCCTGCCGGGAGCGCTGTCTGCTCCTCGGCGGGAGGATCGGCGGCGGGAGCTTCCTCGGAGCCGGCTGCCGTGTGCGCGGAGAGGTCGAAGCGACCTGTTTCCACGGGCTCGCGAACAAGGCGCACGACGGCTTCGTCGGACACAGCTATGTCGCCGAGTGGGTCAACCTGGGAGCGGGGACCACCACGAGCGACTTGAAGAACAACTACGGGGAGATCCGGCTGCATGCGTACGGGCGGACGATCGAATCCGGCCAGATCAAGATCGGCGCCTTCATCGGAGATCACGCGAAGACCCGCATCGGTGCCCTGCTGAACTCGGGATCGGTGATCGGGCTCGGAGCGAACGTCTTCGGGGAGCGCGCGGTCTTTCCGAAGTGGATGCCCGACTACGCGTGGGGAATCGGCGCGGGCGCGTCGATCCATCAATGGGACCGCTTCGTCGGCACCGCCCGGACGGTCGCCACGCGGCGCGGTCTGGAGCTGGGTGCGGGAGCCGAGGCGGCCCTGCGGATCGCGTACGATCGATCCCGAGCCGAGGGGGCGGGCTGGGGAGAGGAGATCGATTGATCCGCACGCGTCGTTCGGGAACCGGCCCGGCCGGACAGCCGGCAGCCTGAGGATCGAGGGGGGGGAACGATGCCGGAGCTGCGCAAGGATCCGATCGTGGGCAGGTGGGTGATCATCTCCACCGAACGGGGGAAGCGGCCGTCCGACTTCGGGCGGACCGTGACGCCCCCCCGGGGAGGGTTCTGCCCGTTCTGCCCCGGGAACGAATCGAGAACGCCGCCGGAGGTCTACGCCGAACGGCTCAACGGGACCAAGCCGGATGGGCCGGGATGGCGGGTGCGGGTGGTGTCGAACAAGTTCCCCGCCCTCGAGATCGAAGGGGACCTCAACCGCCGCGGCGAGGGGATCTACGACAAGATGAGCGGCGTCGGCGCCCATGAGGTCGTGATCGAGACGACCCACCATGAACGCGAGATGAGCCAGCTCGCCATCCCGCAGCTCGACCGGGTGTTCACCGCCTGCCGGCAGAGGATGACGGATCTCGCGCAGGATCGCCGGTTCCGCTACATCCAGGTCTTCAAGAACCACGGAGAGGCGGCCGGGGCGAGCCTCGAGCACAGCCATACGCAGCTCGTCGCGACGCCGATCATCCCGCGCCGGGTGGCCGAGGAGTTGAAAGGGTGCGCGCAGCACTTCGAGATCAAGGAGCGATGCATCTTCTGCGACATCGTCGACCAGGAGCTGGCGTACGAGAAGCGGGTCGTCTGCGCGAACGACGACTACCTCGTGATCGAACCGTTCGCGCCGCGCTTTCCGTTCGAGACCTGGCTCCTGCCGCGGCGTCACGAGCGCGACTTCGAGGATGCCTTCCGCGACGGGTACGGCTCCCTCGCGCGGATCTACAAGGAGCTGCTGCTACGGATGAACGCGGCGCTGAGCGATCCGCCCTACAACTGGGTTCTCCACACCGCCCCGTACGAGGCGGAGAAGAAGGGGACGGTCCACTACCACTGGCACATCGAGCTGATGCCCCGACTGACGAAGGTCGCGGGATTCGAGTGGGGGACCGGTTTCTACATCAATCCGACGCCGCCGGAGGACGCGACCCGCTACCTGCGCGAGGCGGTTCTGCCGGCAGGCTGGGCGGAAGGCGAGGACGAGGTGCCGGCCGATTCCGGCCCCACGACGTCGGGTTGACCGGCGGGCTCGGGAGACCGCCGAAATGAAGATCGCGATCGCCTCGAGCGAGATGGTCCCGTTCATGAAGGTCGGCGGGCTGGCCGACGTCATCGGCGCGCTCGCCAAGGAGCTGGTGCGGCAGGGCCACGACGTCCGAGTGCTGCTCCCCCGACCGGGACCGGGGAGCGGTCCGAACCGGAAAACCGAACCGGTCGGGGAGGTCGCGATCCCGATGCGATCGGGGATCGAGCGGGCCGGGATCGAGCGGGTGCGGAGCGGTCCGGCTGGTCCCGAGATCCTGTTCGTCCACAACGACCGCTACTTCGATCGGCCGAACCCGTACGTCGATCCCGCCACGGGCCGGCCGTGGCCCGACAGCGCGCAACGGACGATCTTCTTCTGCAAGGCCATCGTGGAGACGCTGCGCAGCCTCGAGCCGGGGGTGGAGGTCCTGCACCTGAACGATCACCAGACGGGGCTGGTCCCGGTGCTGATGCGGGAGGTCTTCCGGGACGAGACCGGCCTGCGGCGGATCGGGATCCTCTTCGCGATCCACAACCTCGGGTACCAGGGAGTCTACGAGCCGGAGGAGGTGCTGCCGGAGATCGCGGATCCGGCGACCGAGCGCCTGAGCCGCGCGGGCGGACCGCTGGAGTTCTACGGCAAGGTGAACTTCATGAAGGCCGCGATCCTCTACGCGGACCTCATCGTGACGGTGAGCGAGCGGTATGCCCTGGAGATCCAGCACGATCCGGAGCACGGGTTCGGGCTGGAGGGGGTCTTGCGGACCCGGGCGGAGCACCTCGTGGGGATCCTGAACGGGATCGATCCGGAAATCTGGGATCCGGAGACCGATCCGCTGATCCCGTCCAACTACACGGCGACCGATCTCGGGAGCAAGCGAGACAACAAGGAACGGCTGCTGCAGGCCGTGGAGCTGCCGGTGGAGCTGGACGTACCGGTGATCGGGATGATCTCGCGGCTCGTCGGGCAGAAGGGGTTCGATCTTCTGGAGGACGCGGTGGAGGAGATGATGGACCTCCCGCTCAAGCTCGTGATCCTCGGCAGCGGGGATCCACGGTACGAGGCTCTCCTGCGCGGTCTCCGGGAGAAGCACCCGGATCGGATCGGCGTGAGCCTGACCTTCAACGATCCGCTGGCGCACCTGATCGAGGCGGGAAGCGACTTTTTCCTGATGCCCTCGCGGTACGAGCCGTGCGGGTTGAACCAGATGTACAGCCTTCGGTACGGAACGATCCCGATCGTCCGGACGACGGGAGGATTGGCCGACACGATCCGGGAGTTCGACGTGGCGACCGGCCGCGGCAACGGATTCGTGTTCGGGCCGTACGAGCCGGGGGCGATGCTGGGGGCGATCCGGCGCGGACTCGCCGTCTACGAGAAGAGACGCGCCTGGAAGAAGCTGGTCTCGACCGTGATGCGGATCGATCACTCCTGGGCTCGGGCCGCCGCGGAGTACGTGCGGGCCTACCGGAGGGCCGCCGGAGCGCGGCGGTAGGACGATGCGGCTCGCCGCGACCCTCATCCGTTCGGCGCTCGCTTGCGGTCTCGTGGGGATCGTCCCGGACGGACCCGTCGATGCGGCGCTCCACCGCGTTCCGGGCGAGTTCCCGGTTCTACAAGACGCGATCGACGCGTCGGCCGACGGCGACACCGTTCTCGTCGCCCCCGGGACGTACACGGGGCCGGGAAACAAGGACCTCGATTTCGGCGGGATCGATCTGGTGCTTCGAGCGGAGGCCGGTCCGGAGGAGACCGTCATCGATTGCGAGGAGACGGGGATCGGCGTGACTTTCCGGAACGGCGAGACCCGGGCGGCGAAGCTCGAGGGGATCGCCATCCGGAACGCGGAACCGTCCGGCGACGACGAAGGGGCGATCACCTGCTTCGGGGCGGGGCCGACGATCGAGGGGTGCGTGATCGCTTCGTCCGGCGGATCGGGGATCTACAGCCTGGAGGGGGCGTTTCTCCTGGTCGACGCGACGATCTCCGGGTGCCGCGGGGCCGGGATCCGCACGGTGGCCGACGGGGTCGAGGTCATCGCCTGCACGATCGAGGACTGCGGGCGGATCGACGACCCGTACGGCGGCGGCTTGATGATCTCGACGAGGGGAGAGGTCTCGATCACCGGATGCGTGATCGACGGCAACGCGGCGGCGACGGGCGCGGGAATCGTCTGCTGGAACACGTCCGGGACGACGCGGATCGAGGACTGCACGATCACGGGGAACAGGGCGGTGACCGGAGCCGGCGTCGCCGCGTTGATCCGCGGGGATGTCGAGATCGTCGGAAGCTCGCTGCTCGAGAACGTGGCGAGCGGCCGCGGCGGGGGCGTCTACTGCGGGATCGACGGGTTGTCGATCGTGGAGTGCGTCCTCGCGGGGAATGAAGCGCTGCGCGGAGGCGCCCTGTACGGTTCCGGCGCGGCGGAGGTGCGCGACTGCCGGGTGACCGGCAACCGATCGATCGTGGACGGG
>WJJW01000442.1 GCA_014729455.1 Candidatus Eiseniibacteriota bacterium | reverse complement strand
GAGCCAGAGCCGCGAAAGCGGCTCGATCCCGATCGCCGCCGAGCCGACCCACGCGCGCTCCGGCTCCAGGTTCGGATTCCCGAAGACGAGGTCGAGGGGATTCGCCTCGCTCACCGAGATCGCCCGCGAGGCGAGGAAGATCTCGCTGTAGTAGAGCGCCTCCGACGGCGGGATCCAGGTCTCCCCGGCGCCTGCGAGCCAGACGCGCGCCCGCGGTCCGAGGGGTCGCGTGTAGGCGAGGCGCGGGTCGACCGTCGTGGTCGTGTTCTCGTCGGAGAGATCCGCGTCGTCGATCGCCTCGTTCTCACCGAACGGGTCGGTCAGCGAGGCGAGACCTTGCTGCCCGGGCCGGAAGTGGGTCAGGCGCGCGCCGATCTCGGCTTCCCCTCCCGCCACGGCGCGGCGGGCGGTGACGAAGGCGCCGATCGTCCACGGCCGGCCCGGCTCGCGTCCGGCGTCGTCGGAATGCTCCTCGCCGTTGGGGGTGTAGCCGATCGACTGCGCGTCGTTGAATCCGGTGTCGTAGAAGAACGTCGGCCGGAGGTGCTCGTAGCTCCGGTAGGTTCCGCGACGGACCAGCAGGCCCGCCCCGATCGCCTCCGCGCTGCCGGGATCCCGCCAGGTCTCGAGCCGCGCGGTCCACTCGACCTGGACCTTGCGCCGGAAGTAGTCGTAGACGTGGCCGTCCCGCCAGTAGAGGCCGTCCTCGCCCGCGCCCGGATCGCCGAGTTGTTGGTAGCCGAGCAGGTTGTCGAAGTGGACCCCGTCGCCCGACTCGAGGAAGGTCCGCTGGAGCGCGACCTCGCCCAACAGGCGGAGCCGCGGGGACCGATCGTGCGTGAGGCGCAGCGCGCCCTGGAGACCGGCGCGCTCTTCCTTCGGCGCGTGACGCGTGTTGAAGCGGTACGCCTCGAGGAAGTACTTGCGGATCGTCCCCTCGCCGTACAGCAGACCGGTCAAGCGGGTGGATCCGCCGATCCGCCCGTCGACGCGGGTGTACAGCTCGATCCCCTCGCGGCCGTTGTGCGGCAGGCGGTCGTCCTCGAGGGCGCTCGGCGCCGCGTCGAGCTCCTGGATCCCGCGGTAGGAACCGAACACGCGGAGGTCGCCGGGCGCCTCGGGGAACGCCCGCGCGAAGGTCCCTTCCCAGGAGGTTCGCCCGCGGCTGCCGGTCTGGATCTGCACGTCGCCGTAGGACGTCTCGCGCCGCGAGACCGCCTGCAGGGTCGGCTCCTCGAACGACGCGGGGACCGGCCCGGCCGGGACCGCCACCGCCCGGGCGATCGATTCGCCCTGCAACCGGGTCCGATGGCGGAATCCGGAGCCGGTGAGGTCGAGGCGGTCGAGCGTGATCTGCCGGGACCGGATCGGCGTCGTCGTCAGGAAGCGGGCCGCGTCGTCGCCCGAGCCGGGGAGCGGCTCGAGCGCTCCCCCCTCCCAGACCTCGACGAACCCGAACGGGTCGGGGGCGAACGGCTCGACGACGACCCGGCCTGCGGCGAGATCGATCCGGACCGCGGTGGTCCGGCCGGGGAAGATCCCGATCTCGAGACCGTGGGCCCGATCGCCGGGGGCGCCGCCCTGATCGAGGGCGATCCGGTAGGAGCCGGGCGGGAGGTCGTCGATGGTGACCTGACCCGCCGCGAGCGCGATCGCGCCGAGGAGGATCGACTCCGCCCGCTGCTCGCCGCTGATCACCAGACTCGGCGGGATCCCGCCGGCGGCGGAGCCTTCGAGCGACGCCACGAGGCGTCCGGTCATCGCGCCGGCGATCGCGGGAAGCGTCAGTAGAAGGAGCGCGACCGGCAATCCGATCGCGCGAAAGGAGTTACGCCGCATGCCACGCATCTGGCCTCCAATCCCAACCCGGTGAGCCCCGGCCCGTGAGGCGATCGTAGCGGAAATCCGGACCGCATTGCAGCGGGCGGTGCGTTCGGTTCCGCCGACTCCGGCATTCCCTCTTAGAACACGGAAGAACACCCGGGAGAAGAAGGAGGGAACAACATGGATCGTCTCCGTTTCACCGCAATCGCGGTCTTCATCGCCCTGGTCGCGGGCGCGGCCGCCGCCGGGGCCGAGCCGCCGGCGACCGAGTGGGGGACCGAGTTCGGAGTCCCCGGATGCAACAGCACCGTTCGCGATCTCATCGTCTGGAACGATCAGGTCGTCGCCACCGGATACTTCAACCTGGCGGGCAACGTGATCGCGAGGGGCGTCGCGATCTGGGACGGCGTCGAGTGGTGCGCGCTCGGCGAGGGGATCGACGGGATCGGTTCCGCGCTGGCGATCTACGACGGGGACCTGATCGTCGCCGGCCAGTTCACGGAGGCGGGCGGAATCCCCTGCAACAACATCGCCCGATGGGACGGCTCGAACTGGCACGCGCTCGGTACGGGCCTGGACGCCAACGCCGGCGCCCTCGCGGTGATCGGAACCGATCTCTACGTCGGCGGAACGTTCGAGTACGCCGGCGGGGTCCACTGCAACCAGATCGCCCGGTGGAACGGGGCGAGCTGGTACCGTCTCGGGACCGGGATCTCCGGCAACGTTCCCGTCGTCTACTCCCTCCTCGCGCACGGGAGCGTGCTGTACGTGGGTGGGCAGTTCGACGAGGCCGGCGGGATCCCCTGCGACAACATTGCCCGCTGGAACGGCACCTGGGACGACGTCGGTCCCGGTCTCAACTCCCGCTGCCTGGCGCTGGTCTCTCACGGCAATGACGTGGTCGCCGGGGGGGCGTTCAGCGAGGCGGGAGGCTGGCCCGCCGATCGGGTCGCCCGCTGGAACGGGTCCTCGTGGTCCGCGATGGGAGACGGCTTCGACGGCAACGTCTCCGACCTCTGCATGTACGGCGGCGACGTGATCGCGATGGGGAGCTTCGAGCACTCGGGCGGGGCGGCCACTCCGTTCTTTGCGCGCTGGACCGGGTCGGCCTGGATCGGCGACGACGGCGGGCCGATCGACCACGTCTACGCGGGGGTCGAGTGGTCCGGCGAGCTGTACCTCGGCGGCCGATTCGATGCGCTCGAGACGAACCGGAACATGCACGTCACGCGCTACGACGGCGCGAGCTTCCACTACGTCGCCGCCGACCCGGCCGGCGGAGTCGATCTTCCGGTCCACGCGATCAGCCGCTACGGGGACGAGCTCGCCGTGGCAGGCAACATCCAGCACGGCGGCCCGACGTCGATCAACCGGATCGGCCTCTGGGACGGGGCGAGCTGGTCCGCCCTCGGTGTCGGGATCGAGGGGGACGTCAAGGATCTCGTCGAGTACGAAGGGGACCTGATCGCCGTCGGCAACTTCGACGAGGCGGGCGGCGCACCGGCGAACGGCCTCGCACGCTGGGATGGCGCCGCCTGGCATCCGTTCGGGACCGGGATCGATGGCTGGGCCGAGGCGTGCGCGGTCTTCCAGGGAGACCTGTACGTCGCCGGCAGCTTCTCGGAGGTCGACGGGGTCGCGGCCGCCAACATCGCCCGGTTCGATGGGGTGAACTGGCATGCTCTCACGGCCGGCACGAACGAGAAGATCGAGGAGCTGGGCGTCCACGACGGCAAGCTCTACCTCGGGGGCCGGTTCACGCAGGCCGGGGGCGCGGCGGTCGGCTACGTCGCCGCCTGGGACGGCAGCGCCTGGTCGAGCCTCGGCGTCGGGGTGGACTTCTACGTCTACGCGTTCGCGTCCTACGCCGGCGGGCTGGCCGTGGGGGGAGCCTTCACGAGCGCCGGCGGAGCGCCGGCGGACTACCTCGCTCTCTGGGACGGGTCGACCTGGAGCGAGATCGGCGGCGGAACCGACATCTGGGTCTACGCGGCGGCCGTCTTCGGGGGCGACCTCTACGTCGGCGGTCCGATCGACGAGGCCGGCGGAGTCCCGGTCAGCGGCGTCGCGCGATGGGACGGAGCGTCCTGGTCCGACATGGAAGGCGGGATCCGACGGGAAGGGTACAACGTGGTCGCCTACGAGCTGTATACCGACGGCCTCTCGCTCTATGTCGGCGGCACCTTCGGCGAGGCCGGGCCGGTCGCGTCGCCGAACCTCGCCCGCTGGGGATCCATCCCCGCGGACGTGGAGGATCCCGTCGCCGTGACCGCGGGGCTCGATCTGCGGCTCGCTTCGCGCAATCCGGCCCCCGGCGCGGTC
>WJJW01000441.1 GCA_014729455.1 Candidatus Eiseniibacteriota bacterium | reverse complement strand
TGTTGTACTCGTCGCCTCCCACCGAGTCGGTGTGACCGGTGATCTTCAGCTCCATCTCCTCGTTCTCGTTCATCAGCTCGGCGACATGCTCGAGAACCGGCACCGGGTCCGCCCCGCTGATCTCGGCCGTTCCGAACTTGAAGTTGATGTAAGCGAAGATCGGGATCATCGGCCCTTCGTCCGGGCAACCGTCGTCATCCTCGAAGCCGTTGAAGGTCTCGGCGACGTTCGGACAGTCGTCATCCTTGTCGAGGATTCCGTCGCCGTCGTTGTCGATGTCCGCACAGCCGTCCGCGTCCTGCCAGCCGTCGATATCCTCGGCTTGCGTCGGGCAGTCGTCGTTCATGTCCGGAATGCCGTCTCCGTCGTTGTCCGGGTCCGGACATCCGTCGGTGTCCATGAACCCGTCGATATCCTCGGCGAGGCTCGGGCATGCATCGACGTCATCCGGGATCCCGTCCTTGTCGGTATCCCGCATCCCGTAGTATTCCATCTCCTCCTGGCCGAACTTCAGCGCGACGGAGAAGCGGTGGTTCTCGTTCAGGAAGTCCTGCGCGTCGTTCACGTACGCGTAGTCGGCGTACAGGAAGCTGAACGACATGCCGAACCCGGCGGCGAAGTCGCCGTCGTTCAATCCGGCCCGGATCGCCGCGCCGAGGTCCTCGGTCAGCGGGATCCCATACTCGCCCCCGAGATGGAAGCGGTAGTCGTCGTCGTTCTGCGTCTTCGCAACATCGAACGCGGCGGTCATCCCCTGGATCGGCATGACGGCCACACCCGCCCGAAGGTTGGTCGGGATGTCGTTCGCGTCGTCACTGCTTCCCAGCTCTCCGGCGATGTCCTGGACGTTGAAGCCGAAGCGGACCTGCTCGGCCAGCATCAGTCCCATGCCGAGATCGATTCCGTACCCGCTGATCGCGTCGTCGCCTTCCACGTCCGCATCGAGGCTCTCCCTCAGGTACTTCCCGGTGATCCCGAGCGACAGGATATCGAACCGCTTCCCGAAGGAGAGCATGAAGGCGTTGTCGCTGAAGTCACCGGTCCCGAGGTCCTCCCCCATGGAACCGCGCCAGTTGATGTCGGTCATTCCCGCGTTCAGCCAATTGAAGCCGTAGGCGCCCCAATCGGAATTGCGGGCGAAGCCGATATGGTTGTAGCTGCGGTCGACCTCCATCCCGCTGGAGTACATCCCGCCGATCTGCCACCCGCTCGTCCAGGTGAGGCCGGCCGGGTTCCAGTAACCCGCGGTCAGGTCGTTCGCCACAGCCGTGAACGCACCCCCCATCCCGAGAGCGCGTGCACCCACGCCCATCCGAAGATACGGGGCATTGTGGTTGTTCTGGTCATCGCCGATGCCTTCACCGGCCCAGGCGAGCCCCGAGAGCAGGAACCATCCCATCACGGCCACGAGGGCGAGGATCGTCCCCTGCTTCCGTCTCAACATCTCCCTACCTCCTTGTTGAACCCGTCGTTCATGCGTCGAGGATATCCGAGAGGGGGGGAGGGAACGTCCCTCCCCCCGAACCGGTGATTGCTACTCCCTCCAGATGACCAGCTTGAGGTTCGCCTCTTCCGTCCGCGCTCCGTCGCTAGCGACGATCCGGGCGATGTAGGCCCCGTTCGCGAGCTTCGTGCCGTCCGACGCCGTTCCGCCCCACCGCAGCGAGGGGGAGTCCGGAGTCATCTGCTCGTTCGCCACGAGCGTCGTCACGAACTCGCCTGCGAAGTCATAGATCTTGATCGTCACGTCACTGGTCTTGCTCAGCGCGAAGTTGAGCGTCATGTCCCCGTCCTCAGGATTGAACGGGTTGGGGTAGCCGTAGACCTCGGTCAGGGTCAGGAGAGCCGACTCCGCCCGGACCGTCTTCGTCGTGCTGCAAGCGTGGCCCAGGCGGTCGGCGCCCGTGACCTTGATCGTGTAGTTGCCCTTCTCGAGCGGCCCTTCGACCCGGCCAGTGATTCGGTCACCGCTGACCTGGAGATCGACCACGTCGGCCTCCTCGCCATCGGGGCCGGTCACCACGATGTTCGCCTCGTTGACGTCCATCCCGACGCCCAGATCGACCAGCGAGACGTCGATCAGCAGATCGCCGCTCGGATCGACCGTGGCACCCGGCAGGTTGAAGGTGCAGACCGGCGGCAGCATGTCCACGATGAACCGCTGCTCGACGTACCGACTGCCGCTGTTGCGCACCTGGTCAAGGACGCCCTGGATGTAGGTGTAGCGACGCTGGCTCAGGAAGTCGAACCAGCAGTCCCCGTACACGTACATCGTCTCGCCATTGACCACGAGCGTATCGAGGATGTCGCAGCCGGCCCCCGGGCCGTCGCCGAGGGTATGGAACTTCATGGTGTAGACGACCACCTCGAGGATGTCGCCGTCGGAGATCCGGCCGCCACCGACGATCGGGAGCTGCACCAGGAGCGTGTCGCCCGGGGTGTAGGTCTCCTCGTCGCCGTAGAGCGGCGGATCGAGGTACGGCAGGAGCTCATCGGCCGTGCCCTGGTGCAGGAGCTCGCGCTCCTCGAACTCGTCGATGTCGGCCTGCTCGTCCTCTCCGTCGACCCTCCAGAGGTCGTACTTGATGCCCATGTCGACCGGCAGGAAGCAACCGTCGTCCGGATACTCGCTGACCGGATCGCCCGAGAGCTCGTGCTCCTCGATGATGCCATCGCAGTCGAAGTCGAAGTACCACTCCTGACGCTGGGGCCGGACGAAGATTCCGGAACCATCGTCGATCATCCGGACCGTCAGCATGTCGTCCTCGCCCGCGACGTAGCCGTGGATGTTCCGGAGCAGCGGGTTGCTGACCCAGCCGCCGTGGAACTCGACGATCGGCGCGGTGAGATCGACATAGAACGGAGTGGTCACGCTGACCTGATCACCGTTCTCCGTCGTGCGGTACTCGACCGTGAGCTCGTGCGCCCTCGGCTGGCCCTCGTCATCGCTCCACTCCGGGATCCAGTCGCGCTGGAGACCCGAGTGGCTGTAGACCAGCTCCCAAACCGTGCCTTCGGCGTTGGCCTGGTAGAGCTGCGCGTTGCCGTCGCCCCACCACCAGCTCGCCTGCGGCGCGTCGTTGTCGTAGTCGAAGAAGGTCGCGACCTCGCGGCCGTCGATCTTCACGACCACCGTGGACGGATCGATCCCCTGGCCCTGCACGTCGTTCAGGTAGGCGTTCACGACCGGGTCCGCATCGGTCCACCACGCGCTCAGATACTCGCTGTGCGGGGTGAAGTTGTAGACGAAGACCGGAGCGGAGCTGTTCGGCATGAACACCTGGAAGATGTTCCCGCGGCTGCAGTCGTACTCCTGCTCCGACTTCGCGACGGCCTCCTCGTTGCAGTCCATCGCCGAGGTGAGGTCGTCCACCCGGAAGCTGACCTCGTTGTCCTGCGTGTTGACCGTCGTCCAGGTG
>WJJW01000440.1 GCA_014729455.1 Candidatus Eiseniibacteriota bacterium | reverse complement strand
TCCCGGCGCGGCTCGGGGGGCGGCTGGGGTTCGGCCTGCTCCGTCAGGCGGCCGGCGCGCCCCTCGAGGTCTGGATCGAGGGGGCGAAGATCGGCCGGTACGTCTACGCCGTCGACTACGAGACCGAATGCTCGTGCGACTGGATCCATCAGGACCGGGCGCTCGGCGATCCGCGCGGTCCGGACCAGGAGTCGTTGACCGTCCGGGCCGCGCGCTCGTTCGGGACCGACCACCGGCTCGAAGCGAGTCTGCACTACGAGAACCGGGGCGGAGGAACCCTCGGCGAGGCGTGGGAGGGGACCGGCGAGGAGGGGTCGGCATCGACGCGTCGCGCCTTGACGGTCAGCCCGCCGGTGACCCGGCGGCGCGGGATCGGCCTCGTCTGGCGATTCGAGCCGCGCGACAACCTCTCCCTCGAGACGCGCGGGTCCGTCGTCTGGACGCGGGTCGGGGACGGGGGCTCGGGCGAGACCGGATTCCGCCTCGAAACCCGGTCGGTCTGGAGGTTCTAGCGGGCGACGAACCGGACGCCGGACACGAGCGAGAGCGCCTCGTCCCCCCATTCCTCCCAGGAGCCGCGCCCGTCCGCCTGGCGGCGGAAGAGAAGCGCCCCCTCCGGGGTCTCGAGGAACGTGATCCCCCGGATCTCCCCCTGAACCGACGCGTTGAAACGGTAGTCGTACAGGGCGGAACCGCCGGCGGTCTCGAACCGCGCGCTGTCCTGGACGACGAAGTCGTGCACCGCCCCTTCGTCGAGGACCTCCTCCATCCAGGTCTCGAAGGAAGAACCGCCGGGCCGGCTGCGTTCCTCGACGAAGATCCAGATCGGAATCTCCTGATCCAGCTCCATCCCCGCAGGATGGAAGAACGCGAGCACCATGTTGTCCGAAGCCAGGCGGGGATTGGCCTCCCAGCCCTCGGGGAGCCGGACCTCGAGGATCCCGTCTCCGCACTCGTAGGTCAGGGGACCCTCGGCCGCGCTCGTCTCCTCCGCGGCGGCGAGGCCGGTCGCCGCCGGCGTCGAGAGAACGAGCACCCAGGCGATGATGGCGAGCTTCTTCACCGTCTCTCCCTTCCGTTCCGGGGACCGCCCCCGGTTCGTCCGAGCAGCAGGGTACCATCTTCGTCCCGGTTTCCCAACCGGTCCGCCGGCGGTGCTAAGGTGCGCGGGTGGACGGGAGAGACCGGATCGGCCGGTCGGAAGGGAGGGACCCGATGGACTGCAAGGACCGGATCGTGCTGATCACGGGGGCGAGCAGCGGGATCGGCCGCGCCTGCGCCCGTGCGTTCGGGCGGAAGGGGGCGCGGCTCGTGCTCGCGGCTCGCCGGAGGGATCGGTTGGGGGAGATCGCTTCCGAGCTGGGCGCGCAGGTGGACGTGCATCCGCTCGTGCTGGACGTGCGGGATCCCGTCGCGGTCGAGCGGGCGATCGGCGGCCTGCCGGAGCGGTTCCGCGCGATCGACGTGCTGGTCAACAACGCCGGGTTGAGCCGCGGTCTGGAGCCGGTCCACGAGGGGCTGCTCTCCGACTGGGAGGAGATGATCGACACGAACGTCAAGGGGCTCCTCCACGTCTCGAAGACGGTCTTGCCCGGGATGCTGGAACGCGGCCGGGGAGACGTGATCAACGTCGGTTCGATCGCCGGACACGAATCGTATCCCGGCGGCAACGTCTACTGCGCCACGAAGGCGGCGGTGCGGGCGCTCACCGCCGGAATGCGGATGGACTACGCGGGGACCCCGATCCGGATCAGCACGGTCGATCCCGGAATGGTCGAGACCGAGTTCAGCCTGGTTCGTTTCCACGGCGACGCGGAGAGGGCGAAGTCGGTCTATCGCGGGATGAAGCCCCTGTCGGGCGAGGACGTCGCCGATGCGATCCTCTACGTCGCCACCCGCCCGGCGCACGTCAACGTCGCCGAGATGCTGCTCCTCCCGGAGGCCCAGGGATCGGCGACGATCGTCCGCCGGGAAACGTGATCGCTAGAAGACCACCTCGATCCCGAATCGGAACGAGTCGTCGCTGAGGGGCGGCGCGGTGTCGAGCGGCCAGTGCATGTTCTCCTGGCGCAGCTCGTAGAGCCCGTACAGGATCCCCCCGCGGAACAGGAAGCCGAGGACCGGAACGGCCCGCGGCGCCCGCTCGGCCACCTCGGCCAGGAACGGATCGATCGCCGCCAGCGCGATCGCCTCCAGCGCGTTCGAGAGGATCAGGTCGAGCCCTTTCGTTGCGGGGAACAGGATCGCGCGCTGGTAGTCGGCCTGAACGGCGAGGTTGCGGTGCGGAGAGATCCGAAGGCCGCCGCGCCACGAGGTCCCGAAGCGGACGTGATCGAGGAATGGATCGATCCGGCGGTAGGCGTTCGGGTCGGTCTCCTCGAGGCGATCCTCTTCGAGGTCGATGAAGGACCATCCCATCGCGCCGGCGTGGGTCCCGATCACGGTGAGCGCGCCGGTGCCGATCCGGTAGCCTTCCCCGTCGGTGTCGGACAGGCCGAAGCGCCAGGCGCTCGTCTCGATCTCCTCTTCGGACGCGTCAGCCGGCTCGGAGGAGGAGCGCTCGACGAACAGGTTGCGCGCGGAGAACCGCCGGACCGTCTCGTCCTCCGCAAGCCTCCTCTCCTTCGAGAAGCCGATCCGCAGCCCGAGAAGGCCCCGGTCCGCGAAGTCGGCCGCAGTGGCGTCCCGCTCGATCGAGGCGAGCCCGCCGAGAAGGACGACGAACGGCCGCTCGTCCGGATCGGGGCGCTGGCCCTCCTCGTCGCCGCGATCGAGGACCTCGGCGTTCAGCGGAAAGGGCGTGAAAGCGATCGTCAGAAGAGCGGCGAGGGCGAGGATTCGGGGATGGAGACGGCGGCGCATCGAGACCTCCTGGTCGAACCGGCGGCAGTGTAGCACCGGCTCGCGACGCGGTCAGTCGTTTCGTTCAACGTCCGGCGCGCGCGAACGCCGTCACCGGATTCGGGAAGAGGATCGCCGGCACCGCACGGAGCACGGCGCTCGTGCTGACCGTCAGTGTCGGGGCCGCGTCCTCGTCGGTCCTCCAGGCGATCTCGATCCGCACCGGTCGCCGGAGCGACTTCTTCAGACCGAGCAGGAGACCGCAGCCCGCCCCCGTGCGCCATCGCGTTCCCTCGCCGATCGATCCCCGGCTCGGAAGAGCGGTGTCGGTGAACGCGTTGAAGCCGATCCCGGTCCACAAGACCTCGATCCCGGTCCAGTACCGCGCCTCGAGGCCGGCCAGGAACAGGTCGCGCGTCTCGATCTCGCGGGTCGGAAAGCCGCGAAGCCCGCTGTCGGTTCCGAGATACCGGACGGCGGTCCCGGTTCGATCGGCGCCGACGAGCACCGAGCCGTGGAGGACGGCGAGCCACCGGTCGGTCGGGTGCCAGAGGGTGCTGGCGGTCGCGTCGATCCGACGTTCACCGGGACGCCGGTCGTGTGTGAGGAAGCCCTGGGCGACGCACTCCACGGAGACACCGAATCGGGATCGGTGGAACCACGATCCGGCGAGATGCGACCAGATCGCGAAGGCGCGCTCGGGATCCTCGTCATGGAGGAGGTTGGGTCCGGCGGTCGCGAGCACGCTCCATCCGATCGGCACGTCCTCGACCGTTCCGTATCGTTCCAGGTTGCGCGCCTCGACGAAGCGCCTCCGCATCGCCCCTGCGTAGAGGATCGGGCCGCGGTGGCGCGCGGCGTCGAATTCGGGAGGGGGAGGGTACCCGGCGGCGGTGGAGCGGGGCTCGCCGCGCGGCTCCAGGCGCCGCTCGACCCATCCGGCTCCGGCCCCGATCTGCAGGTCCCGACCCGTGTAGCGTCCGGCGAAGACGGATCCGCCGGTCCGTTCGAACCTCGAGTCCCCGATCTCCTCTCCCTCGTCGAAGAAGCGCTGCCGTCCCCGATTCGTCCGGACCCGGACTCCCCAGCCGAACCGGTCGAAGGGCGTCTCGGGATGGCGGCCGAGCGCGACCGAACGGGCGCGGGAATCGTCGAGGTCGGCGTAGAGGAGCCCGAGGGCGGCCCGCGTCTTGCCGAGGCGGGGCATCGCCAGGGAGGCGATCAGGCCGTCCTCGTCCGTGGAAAAGCTCTGCGTCCAAGAGATCTCGTTTCCCGTCCCGAAGACGTTGCTGTCCTCCATCCCGATCGTGAGCGAGGAGAGATCGGCCTGCTTCTCGGCCGAGAGGATCACCGAGAGGGTCCAGAGGTCCTGGGTCCGCACCCGGACGATCCGCCCGCTGTCGGCCGGGACCGCCGTCAACTCCACGGATTCGAACAGACCACGGTCGCGGAGGAGCCGTTCGGACTCCCGAACCCGGAGGGAGTCGTACGGCTCCCCCTCGTCGAGGAGCATCTCGGTTCGGATCACCCCCTCGCGCGTGGTCACGTGGAGACGGTTCGCCAGACGGAGGATCCAGGGAAGCGATTCCTCGGTCGTGTCGGGGAACACGGGAGCGGATTCGATCTCGATGCGCGCGATGCTCTCTTGGCAGACCGCGACCACGGGCAGCGTGAGCGCAAGGAGAAACGAAAGCGCGGATCGACGAGCCAGATCGCGCGAACCAGCCATAGACCGGGAGGATACATCGATCCTTCGCGAGGGTGAAAGCAGCGATCGAATCTGCTACAGTGATCCATTAGACGATTTCACCCGTGGTCCTGAGAGAGGCCCGCACGCCGGGCCGCTAGGAGGTCCCGATGCTCAGGAAGACGATCATCCTCGTCGCGCTCGCTCTCCTCTTCGGCGCCGGCGCGGCGGAGGCTGCGGAGGAAACGGTCCGCTGCTGGAACCACGAGTTGCAACCCTACCGCGATCTGGTGCGATCCGTACCGCCGGATCAGATGGTCCCCACGAATGCCGGCGACCACCCGATGGCACCCCCCGACAACCCGGACGTCGGAGACTCCTGGCTCTGGTACACGTGGCTCCTGAACGGCTTCCCGGTCTACGAGGAGAAGATGTGCACGGTCCGGGGGGAGGGAGAGAACGTCTACGTCGTCGTCGAGGACTCGCAATGGTTGACGAACGTCGACCAGGAGGACGTCGACGCGATCGTCGAGGCCTGGGACAACTCCTCTCTCGGCATGCATTCCGACATGGGGATCTACGACATCAACACGACCTACTTCGGCCCGGCGCCGGACGCACTGGACGACGATCCGAAGATCTACGTCCTCTACTACGACTTCGACGTCGCCGCGGACGGCTTCTTCTGGATCTTCGATCAGTACCCGGACGGGTCCCAGCAGTTCGCCTCCAACGAATGCGAGGTGCTGTACATGAACTCGAGCGACTTCGATCCGGGCGGAGAATACCTGATCGCCGTGCAGGCGCACGAGTTCGAGCACCAGATCCACTGGCTGGCCGACGAGAACGAATCGAGCTGGGTCGACGAGGGGATGGCGGAGCTGGCGATGTGGCTCTACGGAAACCCGGACAACGTCAGCGGGTTCCCCAACCAGCCGGACAACGACCTGACCGACTTCGGCGGAGCGTGGTCCGACTACATCCAGGTCTACCTCTGGACCCTCTACTTCTTCGAGCAGTTCGATCTGTCCGTCGACGCGGTGCGAACGGTGATGGACGAGCCGGCCAACAGCACGGTCGGATACGACAACGCACTGGCCGTCCTGGGATCGGATCGGGACTTCCGGGCGCTGTTCAGCGACTGGACCTGCGCGAACTATCTCGACGACCCCGATTTCGAGGACGGACGGTACGGCTACGTCGGGGAGGAGCTTCCCGCGTTCAACGCGGCGCTGCAGAACGCTTACCCGATCCCGCCGACCGAGGCGTTCGTTCGTGGATACGCCGCCGACTACGTCCGGATGATCGACGGGCTGCCCCAGCGGCTGCACTTCGACGGCGACAACATCGGAACCTGGGCGCCGCGCGTTCTCCTCATGGACGGGGAGGAAACCGTCGGCGTCGGATCGATCCCGCTGGACGGCGAGGACGTCGGTTCGTTCGACCTCTTCGACTTCGGAGAGACGCACGACACCGCCGTGCTGGTGGTCGGGAAGTACAGCCCGCCCAGCTT
>WJJW01000056.1 GCA_014729455.1 Candidatus Eiseniibacteriota bacterium | reverse complement strand
CCTTCCTGATGTTGTCCGTTCCGCAGTTGCAGACGTAGAGCGTGTCGCCCTCGTCGATGGCGATCCCGACCGGCGCGTAGATCCCCGCGCTCGCGAAGGCGGAGACGGTCCCGTCCGGCGCGATCTTGTCGACGCGCCAGGCGTTGATGTTCGACTGGTAGAGATACCCTTCCGAATCGAAGTCGTTGCCGGACGCTCCGTCGAACCCATCGGCGAAGACGCTCACGTCCCCCTCCGGCGTCACGCGGAAGACCCGGGTGCCGTGTCCCCCGAGATCCGGGCCGAAATCGCCGATGAAGACGTCGCCCGCTTCGTTCACCGCGAGTCCGCCCGAACCTCCGTCGATGACGTCGGTGATCGTCTCGACGTCCTCGGCGAGACCCGGCGTTGCGAAGACGGCCAGAACAACTGCCGCTGCCACTACGATTTGAATGCGCATGGACCCTCCTTCTTCGATGATTCCCGGTGGCCAGTTGCCGGTTCATCGAGGAGTAGTCCGGTCGCGCTCGAAAATGGACATGGCAAGGGGGAAAACCCGGTACGGGAGGTCGGCGCCTCGAACGGCGCCCTGGCGAGTCGAGAAAGAAACGGGGCGGGCGGCATCCTGTCCGCTCGCCCCCGCAGCGACCGATCCGAGGTCCGTCTCAGACGGCCGGCGCGTCCGCTCCGTAGTCCGCCCACTCCTCCAGCGACGGTCCGAAGACGCCCGGGACCTTCGCGCCCGCCTGCCGGAGCAGAACCGTCATCTGACCGCGGTGGTGGATCTCATGATGGATCAGGATCGCGAGGGTCATCCCGCGCGGCCACTGATCTCCGTACATGTCGTCGGTCTCCGCGAGCGTCTCGTCGCTCCACGACGCGCGGATCTTCTCCACCGCCTCGGTCGTGACGCGCTCATATTGCGTCCTGATCTCTTCCGCCGCAACAGGAAGTGGATCGTCCCCGCCGACGGCGGAGACCCCCAGACCGGTCCGGTTGAGCATCTCGGCGGTCGAGGTCGTGATGTGCCACGCGATCCGCCCGAGGGTGCGGTGCCCGTCCAGCACCGCCTGCCCGAGGTTCTCGTCCGTCAAGCAAGCGAGGATCTTCTTCGTCGATTCCGTCTGATACGCGTACGCGCGAAGGAAGTCGTCCAGCTTTCGAAACATCGTTTCCTCCTCATCCCCCGCTCAGCGCCTGCAGGATCTGGATGTCGTCCTCGGCTCCGATCTCGGTGTCCAGCCGCGCCGCAGCCGCCCCGTTGACGAAGATCCGCATGTGCGGGCGGATCCGATCCTGCTCGTCGACCATCCGGAACCGGATCCCCGGATAGCGCCGGTCGAGGTCGTCGAGCAGCTCGCGGAGCGTCCCACCGCGCGCCTCGACGCGGTTTTTCCCCTCCGTGTAGGAGTAGAGCGGCGAGGGGATCTTGACGGTCATCCCGCCACCTCCACCGAGAGGACCCGCGGCAGATGCGCGGCGAGGAACGTCCAGTCCTTCCCCTCGTTCGCGCTGGTCCAGATCTCGCCGCTCGTGGTCCCGAAGTAGAGCCCGACCGGATCGTGGCGGTCGGCGGCCATCGCCTGCCGGAACACCGTCCACCAGGCTTGCCGATCCGGCAATCCGCCGTCGAGCCGCTTCCAGCTCTCCCCGGCGTCCTTCGTCACGTAGACGGCGGGGCGCCCGTCCGGGCTCGTCCTCGGCCAGACCTCGGTCCCGTCCATCGGGAACACCCAGGCGGTGTCCGGGTCGCGCGGATGCAGCGTGACCGGAAACCCGATGTCCCCCACCTTCTTCGGCATGTTCCGGCCGATCCGGATCCACTCCCCGTCGCCGCGCTCCATCCGGTAGATGCCGCAGTGGTTCTGCTGGTAGAGCCGATCCGGACGCAACGGATGGAGCTGGACGCAGTGGGGATCATGCCCCCAGTCGGCGTTCGGATCCGGCAAGAAATCGGCCTCGCAGCCCTTGTTCAGGGTCCGCCAGCTCTCCCCGCGGTCCTCGCTCTCGAAGACCCCGCCGGTCGACAGGCCGAGATAGAGGTGCCGCGCGTCGCGCGGATCGACGAGGATCGAATGGGTGATCGGACCGTCCGGCGTGCCGCCGAACTCGACGCACTTCTTGCGGATCGGATCCTCGTTGAAGCCGCGGACCCCTTCCCAGGTCGCCCCCCCGTCCTCGGACCGGAACAGCCCGAACGGCGTCGTCCCGGCGTACCAGACCCCCGGCTCGCTCTCGTGGCCCGGCGTGAGCCAGAAGACCCGGCTGACGCTCTCGCCCTCCTCCCCTTCCGCCGCCTTCGGGAACGCGGGCGGCGTCTCGGCCTCCGTCCAGGACTTGCCGCGATCGCGCGACCGGAAGACGGTCGGCCCGAGATGGCCGGTCCGGGCGGCGATGAGCCACACCTCCGGATCCCGCGGATCGGCGACGAAGTGCTGGATGATGTTGCCGAGGAAGTGCGGGCCCCCCATCTTCCAGCCTTCGCGATCCCGATCGCTCTCGAGGACCCAGGCTCCCTTCTGCGTCCCGACCAGCAAGGTCACGGGACCATCCCCGTTCGCGCGCTTCTTCCTTTTCATTATTTCCTCTCCCCCTCGGGCGGGAGACGGCGCAGGTTCGCCTCCCGGAGATCCCGACAAAGCTGTGCCAGACCAGCGGCCAGATCCTCGTTGCGGACCACCACCTCGGCGGGCACCTCCAGCTCGACCGGCGCGAAGTTCCAGATCGCCTGGACCCCGGCGCGGACGAGCCGGGCCGCGGTCTCCTGGGCCGCCTCGGGCGCGACCGCGAGCACGGCCAGACGGATCTCGAAGATCGTGCAGACGTCCTCGAGCTGCTCCATCGGAAGGATCCGGAGCCCGCCGACGAACCGGCCGATCTTGGCCGGATCGCTGTCGAAGACCCCGATGATCCGCATGCCGAAGGGGCCGAACCCCTCGTAGGAGGCGATCGCCGAGCCGAGCCGGCCCATCCCGACCAGGATGGCCGTGTTGACCGGCCGGAGCCCGAGCAGGTGCTCGGAGACGTCGTGCAGCGTGCCGACCGGAACCCGCCCCTCGGGACCCGGGTCGATTCCCAGGACCTGGAGGTCCTCCAGGATCGTGTCGGCCTCGACCTCCACCGCCGCGGCCAGCTCGCCGACGGAGATCGCGTCCTCTCCCGACCGGATCCTCCGCTCGCTGAGCCGGTAGTAGAGCGGCAGGCGATCGCTGAGATTGTGCAGCAAGCGCCGCTCCCGCGCGGGGCGGCCGGCGAACGAACTCATCCTGTCTCCTCCTCGTCAGGCGCGCGCCCGGCGGCCTCTCCCGGGACCGATCCGCACCAGGGTAGCCGCAAGGCCGGGGGGCGCACCACCGTGCGTGCCGCCCTCCACCGCCCTCCCGGCCTAAGTAAATGAACCACAAGAACTTGCGGCTCCGAATCGAGTCTGTTACAATTGACTGTGTCTGTGCATCACGCTCCGGCAACCAGGAGGTCTGCTTGTTTCCACGCTCCCTTTCGTTCCCGTCGTGCCGGCTCCTTCCCGTCCTGATGCTCGGAATCTCGCTGCTCGCTCTCGCCCCGGCGTCTCGGGCGGAAACATGGACCGTGGCCCTCGACGGCACGGGCGACTTCACCGATCTCCAGGAGGCGATCGATGCGGCCGGATCGGGCGATACGATCCGCGTGGGACCGGGGATCCACGAGGGTCCCTTCTGGATCGAGACGAAGAGCCTGGTCCTCCGTTCGATCGACGGACCGGCCGCCACGATCCTGCAGGGGATCCCGGCGCCGGACCGCGACAGCCGCGAGCCGGTCGTCCACTTCTTCTACGAGGAGCAGGGTGGCTCGGAGATCTCCGGGTTCACGATCCGCGACGGGGAGAGCGGGATCAAGTGCAGCTCCGCCTCCCCCTGGATCCACGACAACGTGATCGTCCACAATCGCGGTCCGATCGGCTCCGGCGTCTGCTGCGTCTTCTGGAGCGACGCGGTGATCGAGTCCAACTGGATCGTGGGGAACCGGGCGATCTACAACTGCTGCTTTCCGAGCCGCGGTGGGGGAATCTACGCGGACGACAGCTCCCCGGTCGTGATCCGCGACAACGTCGTCGCCTTCAACCAGTGCCGGGGCCAGTGCCTCGGCGGCGGCATCTCGATCCACATCGGAACCGTCGAGCGCAACACGGTCGTCGGCAACGACGCGGACGGCCCCGCCGGCGGGATCGAGCTGATCGGCGACGAGCTCGCGGTCCGGGCCAACATCGTCGTCGGCAACCGCTCGCACGAATTCGCCGACGGGATCATGGTCCAGCGGGATCCCGTGATCGAATGCAACGACATCTGGGGCAACGGATCCGAGAACTACTGGGGCGCCGGTCCGGGGGACGGCGACTTCTCGGAGGATCCGCTGCTCTGCGGAATCCCCGCGACGGAGGAGCTGAGCCTCGAGGATCCCGAGGCGGGGGTCTTCGCGCTCGACGCCGCCTCCCCGTGCCTGCCGGGCCAGCACCCCGACGGCGCCGACTGCGGCCGGATCGGCGCGCGGGAGACCGGATGCGGCGAGCGGAGGATCACGGCGGTCCCGGCACCGGAGCGGGCGGAGACGGCGCTGCTGGTG
>WJJW01000439.1 GCA_014729455.1 Candidatus Eiseniibacteriota bacterium | reverse complement strand
GTGTCGGCCCACGCCGTAGCGGCGTGGGAGGGGGAAGGAGTGGGAAGATCTGTTCGGCGGATACCACCGATGAATCAGGGAGGGGACTGATGGATTTTTCCGTCGTGCAAAGCGAGCTGCTTCGAACTCTGCAGCTCGTCGGAGCGGTCGTTCCGGCAAAGAGCGTGCTGCAAAGCGTCCTCTCCTCGGTGTTGGTACGGGCGACCGATGACGGCCGCGTTCGTCTCGAGGGAACCGACGGGGACCAGTACCTTCGCACCGAGCTGCGCGCGACCGTCGAGAAGCCGGGTGTCGTCGCCGTCCAGGGCCGGAGGTTCCTCGAGATCGTCAAGGAGCTGCCGGCCGGAACGCTGCGGCTTCGCCTCACCGGGACCGCGCTCGAAGTCAGCTCCGGCCAAGGGAAGTTCCGCCTCGTCACGCGCAGCGTGGAGGACTTTCCGACCCCGCCGGAGATCCCGGACGGTAAGGGGGTCGATCTCCCGCCGGCCGACCTCGAACGTCTGATCCGCAGCACCGTCTACGCCGTTGCGACCGACGAGTCGCGGCTGGAGCTGAGCGGCGTCCTGATGGAGATGACCCCGGGAACGATCCGGCTGGTCGGCACCGACGGGCATCGGCTCGCCCGCGCGGCCGTGAGCACCGAAACCGAGCATACGTGGCGGGTCCTGGTTCCTCCGCGAACGTTGGCGACCCTGCAGCGGTTGATCCCGGAAGCGGGGGACAGCGTCCGGATCGCCTCCGAGGGGAAGCACGTCCGGTTCGATGTCGGACCCAACCAGCTCCTCGGCCGGCTCCTGAGCGGGGAGTATCCGAACTACGAGCGGGTGATCCCCGAGGGGAACGACCGGGTGGCGGTCGTCTCGACGGAGACGTTCCTCGCCGCCGTGCGGCGCGTGGGGATCTTCAGCGACAGCTTCACGAAGCGGGTCACCCTGGGTCTCGAGACCGGCAAGCTCCGCATCAGCGTGAGCACGCAGGACGTCGGCGAGGCGGAAGAGGAGATCGAGGCCCGCTACGAAGGCGAGTCGATGCGGATCAGCTACAACGCCGCCTATCTGATCGAAATGCTCCGCACGATCGAGGGCGGGGAGGTCGAGATGGCCTTCAAGAGTTCGATGCAGGCGGGGCTCTTCCGCCCGTCCGCGACCGACGCTCCGGATCTCCTCTGCCTCGTGATGCCGCTCCGGCTCCCCGACGAGGAGACGAACGCCGAAGGGAGCACGCAGCAGGAAAGCCGGGTGCGGTGACCTTGTCGGTTCGAACTCGCAAAGCACCAGGTTGGACCGTTCGGGGAGGGGCCCCGAAGCCGGTCGGTGACGTTCTGCAGGAGCTTCTCCGTCGACGGGGACTGCTGCAGAAGATGGAGGACCACAGGCTCTTCGCAGACTGGAAACGCGTCGTCGGCGCCTCCCTGGCAGACGTGGCTCGTCCGCTGAAGATCGAGAGAGGAATCCTATGGATCGGGGTGAACAGCGCCCCCATGGCGAACCAGCTGCTCTATCTGAAACCGCAGCTTCTCGCGAGGATCGCGGAATCGTATCCGGCGGTCCGGGTGAGGGATCTTCGGGTGCTGCACCGCCCGCAGCGAGAGGAACGCGCATGATGGCGCCGGACGGATCCGCCGCATACGACGCCAGCAAGATCCGGGTCCTCAAGGGTCTGGAAGGCGTCCGGCAGATGCCGGCGATGTACATCGGCTCGACCGGCCTCAGGGGCCTCCACCACCTGATCTACGAGGTCGTCGACAACGCGATCGACGAGGTGCTGGCCGGGTACTGCGACGAGATCGAGGTCCGCATGCACGCCGACGGGAGCTGCAGCGTCCTCGACAACGGCCGCGGGATCCCGACCGACATCCATCCGGAGCGGAAGCGGCCCGGCGTCGAGGTCGTGATGACCGTGCTGCATGCCGGCGGCAAGTTCGACAAGACCTCCTACAAGGTCTCCGGCGGTCTGCACGGCGTCGGCGTCTCGGTCGTCAACGCGTTGTCGGAGTGGCTCGAGGTCCAGGTCTTCCAGAAGGGACAGATCTACCGGCAGAGGTACGAGCGCGGCGAGATCAAGACCGACCTCGAGGTGGTCGGCCGGACCGATCGGCGCGGGACGGTCGTCCGGTTCCGTCCCGATCCCGAGGTCTTCGAGGAGACGGTCTTCGTCTACGACACGATCTCCCATCGGCTGCGCGAGCTGGCGTTCCTGAACAGCAACGTCCGGATCCGCCTGGTCGACGAGCGCGACGGCGCGGAGGACAGCTTCCACTACGCCGGCGGGCTGCGGGAGTTCTGCGGGTTCCTGAACGAGGGCAAGATCGCGCTCCACCGGGATCCGATCTACATCGAGCGGGAGCGCGAGACGATCGCGATCCAGGTCGCCCTGCAGTACACCGACTCGTTCAGCGAGACGATCCTGAGCTACGCCAACAACATCAACACGATCGAGGGCGGGACCCACCTGGTCGGCCTGAAGCAGGCGCTGACGCGCTGCCTGAACAGCTACGGGCAGAAGAACAATCTGCTCAAGCACGGCGCCCTGAGCGGCGAGGACGTCCGCGAGGGGCTGACCGGGGTGATCGCGATCAAGCTGACCCGACCGCAGTTCGAGGGGCAGACGAAGACGAAGCTCGGCAACGGAGAGGTGACCGGGCTGGTCGCCTCGATCGTGATCGAGGAGCTGACCGAGTACCTCGACGACCACCCGACCGAGGCGAAGCGGATCCTGGAGAAGTCGGCCCAGGCGGCGCGGGCGCGCGACGCGGCCCGCAAGGCG
>WJJW01000438.1 GCA_014729455.1 Candidatus Eiseniibacteriota bacterium | reverse complement strand
CCGCAGGGCGCGCCGGGCACGAACACGGATGCGGAGCCAGCCCAACAGCGCTTACGCCGTTCGTTCGGCGGTCGCGCCGCTCTTCGCGCGCAGCGTCGCCTGCGCGGCCGCGAGGCGGGCGATCGGAACCCGGAACGGAGAGCAGCTCACGTAGTCGAGCCCCGTCCGGTAGAAGAAGTCGATCGAATCGGGGTCGCCGCCGTGCTCGCCGCAGATGCCGACCTTGAGATCCCGGCGGGCCTTCCGGCCCTCCTTCGTCGCCGTCTCGACGAGTCGGCCGACGCCGACCTGGTCGACGCTGACGAACGGATCGATCTCCAGGATCCCCAGCTCCACGTACTCGCGCAGGAACTTCCCCGCGTCGTCGCGCGAGTAGCCGAACGCCATCTGGGTGAGGTCGTTGGTCCCGAACGAGAAGAACTCCGCCTCGGATGCGACCTGATCGGCCGTCAGCGCGGCGCGCGGGATCTCGATCATCGTCCCGACGAGATACGGAACCTCGACCCCCTGCTCCTTCATCACCGCGTCGGCCGTTTCGCGGACGGCGGCCGCCTGGTGGACGAACTCCCGGACGTGTCCGACGAGCGGGATCATGATCTCCGGGTAGACGTCGACCCCCTCCTTCTTCAGGGCGCACGCCGCCTCGAGGATCGCCCGCGCCTGCATCTGCGTGATCTCCGGATAGGTGATCCCGAGCCGGCAGCCGCGATGGCCCATCATCGGGTTGAACTCGTGCAGTCCCTCGACCTGGTCGAGCAGGCGTCGCTTCTCCTCGAGCTTCTCTCCCTTTTCGCCCCGCTCCTCCATGCGGGCGATCTCGACGAGCAGCTCCTCGCGGCTCGGGAGGAACTCGTGCAGCGGCGGATCGAGCGTGCGGATCGTGACCGGAAGACCGGCCATCGCCTTCAGGATCCCGTGGAAGTCGTCCCGCTGGAACGGAAGGATCTTCTCGAGGGACGCATCGACCTGCCCCTGCGGCCCCTCCAGCTCCTTCCGCTTCGCGGCGATCTTCTCCTCGATCTCCGAGGCGATCGCGCCGGACGCCGCCTTGCGCTCCTCCTCCAGCCGCATCAGCTCGAGGCGGAGCTGCTTCGCCGCGGGCGCGTTCAGAATCATCCGCTGCACGTGCGGGAGCCGCTCCTCGGCGAAGAACATGTGCTCGGTGCGGCAGAGACCGATCCCCTCCGCGCCGAAATCCCGCGCCTGGTTCGCGTCGCGCGGGGTGTCGGCGTTCGTCCGCACCTTCAGCTCGCGGATCTCGTCGGCCCAGTCCATGAACGTCTTGAACTCGGCCTTGACCTCCGGCTCCAGCGTCGGGACCTCCCCTTCGAGGACCTCGCCGGTCGAGCCGTTGAGGCTGATCATTCCCCCCCGTTCGATCCGCTTGCCGCCGATCTCGAGAAACCCCTCCGCCTCGTGGACCCGCGCTGCGGAGCATCCGGCCACGCAGCACTTCCCCATGCCGCGGGCGACGACGGCGGCGTGGCTGGTCATCCCGCCCGTCGCGGTGAGGATCCCCTGGGAGACGTCCATCCCGTGGATGTCGTCGGGAGTCGTCTCCGGTCGGACCAGGACGACCTTCTCCTTCCGGCCGACCCACTCGACCGCCTCGTCCGGGTCGAAGACCACCTTCCCGACCGCCGCGCCGGGGGAGGCGGCGAGCCCCTTGGCGAGCACGGTCACCTTGGCCTTCGGATCGATCTGCGGATGGAGAAGCTGGTCGAGCTGGGCGGGCTCGACGCGCAGCAGCGCCTCCTCCTTGCGGATCAGCCCCTCCTGGACCATGTCGACGGCGATCTTCACGGCCGCCTGCGCGGTCCGCTGCCCCCGTCGGGTCTGGAGCATGTAGAGGGTCCCTTCCTCGACCGTGAACTCGAAGTCCTGCACGTCGCGGTAGTGCTTCTCGAGCCGGCCGGTGATCTCCCGGAGCTGCCGGTAGACCTCCGGCATCTCCTTCTCCAGCTCGGCGATCGGCTTCGGGTCGCGGATTCCGGCGACCACGTCCTCTCCCTGCGCGTTGAGCAGGTACTCTCCGTAGAACTCGTTCTCACCGGTCGCGGGATCCCGCGTGAAGCCGACCCCGGTCGCGCAGTTCGCGCCCCGGTTCCCGAAGACCATCGCCTGCACGTTCACGGCGGTTCCCAGGTCGTCCGGGATCCGGTTCTTGCGCCGGTAGTAGATCGCCCGCTCGTTCTTCCAGGAGCGGAAGACGGCGTCGCGCGCCATGTCGAGCTGCTCGACCGGATCCTGCGGAAACCCCTTGCCGCTCTTCTCGCGGATCACGTCCTGGAAGAGGGAGACCGCCTTCTTCAGGTCGTCGGTGTCGAGGCCGAGGTCGTCTTCCACCCCCTTCTCCTTGCGCAGCGCGACGAAGCGGTGTTCGAACTCGTCCTTGTCGATCCCGAGGACGACGTTGCCGAACATCTGCAGGAACCGGCGGTAGGAGTCGTAGGCGAACCGGGGGTTGTCGGTCTGCTTCGCGAGCCCTTCGACGGACCGGTCGTTGAGGCCAAGGTTCAGGATCGTGTCCATCATCCCCGGCATCGAGAACTTCGCCCCGGAGCGGACCGAGACCAGCAGCGGATTGTCCGGGTCGCCCAGCTTGCGGGAGAGCAGCTCCTCGAGCCGGCCGACCGCCTCGCGCTGCTGCTGGGCCAGCTCGTCGGGCACCTGTCCCCGGGAGCGGAGATAGGCGGTGCATGCCTCCGTCTGGATCGTGAATCCGGGCGGAACCGGAAGGCCGGCGTTGGTCATCTCGGCCAGGCCGGCACCCTTGCCTCCCAGGAGATCGCGCATCTCGCCGGTCCCTTCCGCCTTTCCGT
>WJJW01000437.1 GCA_014729455.1 Candidatus Eiseniibacteriota bacterium | reverse complement strand
GTTCAGCGGGCCGTACGCGGTCAGCGGCACGAAGGTCGGCAGCGTCGTGCCGATCCGCCGCCCGATCGTCTCGTTCCAGTCGCTCAGACGGATCGCGTTGCGGATCGTCCAGGGCGCGAGGACGAGCGCGATCCCGACCGCGACGAACGCCAGACGACGCGCGGCCCGTCCCGGATGCCGGCGCAGGAGCGGCGCCACCCAGACCAGCGGAATGAGCAGCGCGAGCAGGATCCCCTCGGAACGGGTCAGGGCGAGCAGCCCCCCGAGGACTCCGAGGCCGAAGCCGCGGGCGATCCCGAGCCGGGAGACCGTCGGCTCCTCCCGCGCCGTCAACAGCATGCCGAGCAGCAGCAACAGGTAGAGCCCCTCGCTGGTCGCGGCGGTCGCGATCACGTCCAGGCCGAACGAGAAGGCGCAGAGCAGGCCGGCGGCGAACGCGGCGTCGCGCCCGGACCGGTCGCGCAGCAGGCGGTAGACCATCGGGGCGACGAGCGCCCCGGCGATCCCCAGGAGACCGCGGAGCAGTCCGTGCCGGATCGGATCGCCGAGGAGGCTCTGCAGCCCTGCGAGCACGACCGGGAAGAACGGGGGATGGAACGGGATCCCGCCGTCGTACGGCGTCCCGTGGCGCAGGGCCTGCGCGAAGTGATAGAACGCCTCGGCGTCCCCCTCGTAGAAGATCGAGAACGGCCACGACCGGTCCGCGCTTCCCAGCAGGAAGGCGAGCCGTTCCGCCGCGGCGAGACCGAAGAGCAGCCAGGGACGAAGGTCCCTTCGCGCGCGCGGCTGTCTGCGGCCCGCTCTAGCCGTAGTCCCCCCGGAGCCGGCCGTAGCGGATCCGCATCAGCTCGCGGAGCCGACCGAGCGGGCGAGGATCGGGCGGATCGTCGGTCCGATCCACGGGCGCGGCGATCCACGGCGTTTCGAGAACCGGATAGCGGTAGCGCCGCGCGAGATAGAGCACCTCGACCTCGAAGGCGGGCCCGTCGATCCGGATGCGCTGGTAGATCTCACGCGCCGCCTGCCGGCGGTAGAGATGCAGGGGACAGGACCCGAGCGGCGCGTCGCGCCCCACGAAGAGGGACGCGACGGGACCGAGCGCCCGCGCGATCAGCTCGCGCCGGATCTGCACTGGCGGCAGCGGTCTCGTCCAGTCGATCCGCGGCGAGGCGACGATCAGGTCGTTCCGGTCGTCCAGATGTTCCTCCATCCGGGCGACGAGCCCCTCCGGGATCGCCGGCGGATCGATCGCCAGGAGGATCCTCTCCCCGCCGGCCAGGAGGATCCCGTGACGCGCGGCGTCCCCGGGCCCGCGGGGGACCGGATTGCGGAGGAGCACGAGCGATCGATGCGCGCTCCCCCACGCGCCGGCCGCGGCGCGGGCGTCCTCGGGAGCATCGTCGTCGACCGCGAGGATCCCGTGCCGACCGCCGGAGAGCGGGGCGACCTGTTCTTCCAGCGCGTCGAGGAGCGGCCGGGGATCGCCGCAGTCCCGGCCGAGCGGGAGCACGACGCTCCAGGAGATCGCATCGGGTGCCTTCATCGCGCGCCCCTATCCGCCCGCCCCGGCGTGGTTGCCGCTCCGCTTCCGGATCGGCTAGGTTGGAGGGCCGGTTCTCCCGGCCCCTCGGAATCGAACCTACCAGAGGATCCGGTGTTCCTCAACGATCCGAGGATGGGGAAACCCTGGAGGAGTGCGGATAAGATGTTCTTCGATCCATTGTACCTGGTGATCGTCGGTCCGGCGTTTCTGCTGTCGATCGTCGCGCAGATCTGGGTGAAGCGGTCGTTCGGGAAGTTCTCCAAGGTCGGTCTGGCGACGGGAATGTCGGGCGCGGAAGCGGCGCGCCGGATCGTCCAGCGGACCGGCATGAACGTTCGCGTCGAGCGGGTCGAGGGGTTCTTGTCGGACCATTACGATCCGGGCAAGAAGGTGCTGCGGCTCTCCCCCGACGTCCACGACGGGCGCTCGCTCGCCAGCGTCGGGGTCGCCGCCCACGAGGCCGGTCACGCGCTGCAGGACGCCCGCGGCTACCTCTTCCTCCGATTCCGGACCGCGATGGTCCCGGCGACCTCGGTCGGGTCGCGGCTTGCATGGCCGCTCCTGTTCATCGGGCTGATCTTCCAGGCGACCGGGCTCCTCTACGCCGGGATCCTCCTCTTCTCGATCGCGGTGCTCTTCCAGATCGTCACTCTTCCCGTGGAGATCGACGCTTCGCGACGAGCGCTCGCGCTCGTGCGCAGCGAGGGGATCGTCGCGAACGAGGCGGAAGCGGCCGGTGCGCGCAAGGTGCTGACCGCCGCGGCGATGACCTACATCGCGGCCGCCGCCTCCGCGATCCTGACCCTTGTCTATTTCCTGATCCGCGCGGGGATCATCGGGGGCCGGGACGACTGAGGTTCCGGGTCCTCGGCCGCCCGCGGGTTGTGGAGGTGCGGGCGACCCCATAGAATGAAGGGTCCCTTTGCGAAGCCGCGCGAAGGCCCAACCAGGAGAGTCGATGGAGTACCTGCTTTCGTTCATTCTGGTGGTCGGGATCATCATCCTGGTCCACGAGCTCGGGCATTTCCTGGCCGCCCGGGCGGTCGGGATCCGCGTGGACCGCTTCTCGATCGGCTTCGGCCCGAAGATCGTCGCGGTCCAGCGGGGCGAGACCGAGTACCGGATCGCCTGGGTCCCGCTCGGCGGCTACGTGAAGATGGCGGGGATGATCGACGAGTCGTTCGACACCGAGGAGAGCGAGTTCGACCCCGAGGATCCGCGGCTGTTCATCAACAAGAAGGGCTGGCAGAAGATCCTGGTCATCAGCGCCGGCGTGATCATGAACATGATCCTCGCCGCGGTGGTGCTCTGGGGCGTGTACGCCACCCGCGGGATCCCGACCGTCCCCGAGCAGCTCGAGACGGTCATCGAGGCGCCGGTGCCCGGCTACCCGGCCGCGGAGGCCGGTCTCGAGCGCGGGGATCGGATCGTCTCGGTCGACGGCGAGCCGGTGAAGCTCTGGGAAGACCTGGTCGACGTCATCTACGCGCGCCCCGACAAGGAGGTGACCGTCGAGTACGAGCGGGAGGGGCGCATCGAATCGGTCGTGCTGACCACCCGCGAGGAACGGCAGCCGGGGAGCGAGGTCCCGGTCGGGAAGATCGGGATCGGCCCGTTGCTGGAATACGAGCCGGTCGGGGCCGGCAAGGCGTTCGTCTACGGATGGGTGGCGACCTGGTCGATCTTGAAGCAGACCGCGCAAGCGATCGGGATGCTGGTGGCCGGGCAGGCGTCGGTGAAGGATCTCGCCGGGCCGGTCGGGATCGCGAAGATGACCGGCGACACCGCGCGCGAAGGGTTCGGGAACCTCTTCGAGCTGCTCGCCCTGATCAGCGTCAACATCGGCTTCCTGAACATCCTTCCCGTGCCGGCCCTCGACGGCGGGCACCTCGTGCTGATCCTGATCGAGGCGGTGCGGCGCCGGCCGCTGAGCACGCGGATCAAGATCTGGGTCCAGCAGATCGGGATGATCCTCCTGCTGGCGTTGATCGCGGTGGTGATCTTCAACGACGTGATGCGTCTGCGGTAGACGCGTGGCGCGCCCGACCCTCCCGTATCCTCCGCGGATCTCCCTCGGCCGGTTCCCGACCCCCGTCGAGCCGCTGGCGCGGCTCCGGCTCCGGCCCGGCGCCGGAACGGTCTGGATCAAGCGAGACGACTTGAGCGGAACCGCCCTCTCCGGCAACAAGATCCGCAAGCTCGAGTTTCTCCTCGCCGACGCGCTGGAGCGGCGCTGCGACGTCGTGCTGACCTGCGGCGGGATCCAGTCGAACCACGCCCGCGCGACGGCCGTCGCCGCCCGCCGTCTCGGTCTCGATTCGCTGCTGTTGCTCCGCGGCGAGGCGCCGCCGATCCCCGACGGGAACGTGCTGCTCGACCGGCTCGCCGGCGCCGAGATCGTCTTCATCAGCCCCGAGGAGTACGCCGATCGCCGGGCGCTGCTGGCGCGTGAAGCGAAGCGCCTGGAGGCGGAAGGGCGCCGCCCGTACGTGATCCCCGAGGGAGGGTCGAACGCGCTCGGCGCTTGGGGGTACGTGGCGATGCTCGAGGAGCTGTGGGAGCAGGGCGTCGCCGACCCGATCCGGCGGCTGTTCTTCGCGACCGGTTCGGCCGGAACGCTCGCCGGTCTCCACCTCGGCAAGCGGCTTCTCGATCTGCCGCTCCGGATCGAGGGGGTCGCCGTCTGCGACAACGAGGCCTACTTCCGCGATCGGGTCCTCGAGATCTGCACCGACTTCGTCGACCGCTTCGGCGCCGGAACGATCCCCGATCGCGAGGAGATCCACGTCATCGAGGGGTACCGCGGGCCCGGCTATGCGAAGACCTACCCGCGCCTGCTCGATCTCGTCCGCCGCGTCGCGGGGGAGGAGGGACTCTTCCTCGATCCGGTCTACACCGGCAAGGCGTTCCTGGCGATGGCCGACCGTCTCGCCGACGGAACGATCCCCCCGGAAGAGGAGGTCGGCTTCCTCCATACCGGGGGGATCTTCAGCCTTTTCGCCTACCGCGAGGAGCTCTATCCGCCGGCTACTCCCCCGTCGGCGGGGGAGGCGACGGAGCCTTCATGAAGGTCTCGGGCGGCGGCATCATCGTGTTCACCGCGCCGAGCGGGATCACGAAGATCTGCTCCTGACCCTCCTTCTGGGCGAAGACCCGGTTGCGCTTCGTCGGCAGGCCGACCCGTAGCTTGTGGACCGAACCGTCGGCGAGCTTGGCCCGGACCCACGACGTGTCGGCGGCGGTCCCCGCCTCCTCCGGGCCGAGCGTGTCGGCCCACTCCACGGTGCGCAGCCGGGCGAACGAGCCGAGCGGGATCCGGAGCCGCGTGCTGTCGGCCGGCGCCTCCTCCGGCTCTTCGAGCATCCAGGACCCGTCCACCCCGCGGACCAAGCGCAGCTCCCCACGCGAGGGGGAGGAGTACTCGTAGGCCTCGATGTTCGTCTGGTCGAGCGAGAAGATCCGCTCCTGCCGCCACGTCCTCTGATCGACCATGTGCGGCAGGGAGGCGTCCACCTGGAGGACCCGGTCCGAGTCGACCGGCCGGACGTAGGTGGTCATCATCGCCGGCCCCCCCTTGCCGATGATGAAGTCTCCGATCGTCTCGCCCCCTTGCCAGATCCAGATCCGGATGCCGGTCGAATCGACCTTGAAGAGCGAGCGGTTCTCCGGATTGGTGGAGACGACCTGGTCGGCGTGGAACTTCGGAAGCTGCTCGAGGAGATCCTCGATCTTGGCCTCCTCGGCGGCGTGTCCTCCGTCCGATTCCACGAACCAGTCCCCGTCCCGCTTGACGAGCAGGACGGTGTCCTTGTCGGCCGGCGCGATCCGGATCCGGTCGATCTCCTCGGTGACCAGATCGGGGAAGAACGCTTCGTCCGCCGGACGGGTCTCGCGCTTCCGGCTCTGCTCATACAGCAGAGCGATGGCGACGAGAACGATCAGCACGATCAAGAGGATCAGAATGGTTCGTCCGCGCATCGTGTCCTCCTCAGGCGCCGGCCTCGGCGGCCGCCGTCTTCTTCCTGCTCCTGCGCACGCTGAACCGCACGACGCCGAAGATCGCGACGAGGGCCGCCATTCCGAAGGTGTGGCCGTACTTGAACAACGTCTTCCCGGTCGCCGACTCGATCTGGAGCGGGCGTTCGGTCGCCCCCCTCGAGCGGATCGCGATCAGTTCCTCCCCGAGGGTCATCCAGTCGACGGTGTTGAGCAGGAACTCCTGGTTCCCCGGGAACATCGCCAGGAAGTCGGACGCGGCGAACCGGGAGTTGGCCAGCACGATCACCTGGGTCTCCGGGCTCCGTGTCAACGTCTCCGGCTCCGGGGAGGCGGCGAGCGTATCGCCCGGCACCGGCGGGACCTCCTTCCCCTCGAAGTACGAGTGGAAGCTGCCGACCAGCGCGACGGCGAGCGGATAGCTCTGCGTCTCCTCCGGAGCCTGCGTCTGCTCGCGCTGGAACGGTCCCGGCGGCGTCAGCTCGAAACGACCTTGCTGGAGCCACGCTCGATCCGAGGAACGCCCGAGGACGGTCGCCTCCACGTCGGGCTGCGAGGTTCCCTCCGCGAGCAGGGCGCTGTCCGGTTCCGTTCCGCTCTCCGGGATCAACAGCTCCAGCGGGCCGGTCCAGGGGAGAACGACCGACTCGAGGCGGTTGGTGATCGGATGCTCCTGCGAGAGGCCCTCTCCCATGAGCTTCGGCCACAGCGGATAGGGGACCGTGTAACGCACGTAGCCTTGCGTGAACCCGGCGAGCTCGTTGCGCATGTCCTGGACGAGCGCCCGCTTCGGACGGACCCCGTAGTGGGCCAGCAGATCGTCGAGGTTCGAGCTGACCGGCAACGGTTGCTGGAGGCCCATCTCCTCGTCCATCCGGATCGGGTCGATCAGGAAGAGCAGCCGGCCGCCCCGCATCAGGTACTGGTCGATCTGCCACTGGTCCCGCTCCGGAACCGCCTGCGGGCGGGCGATCACGAGGGTGTTGATCTCCTCCGGCACCGCTTCCCGGCCGCCGTTCAGGTCGACGGGGCGGACCTCGTACGTCTCGCCGAGGAGCTGGCTCATCGCATCGAAGTCCCGAGCGAGCTCCGGCTCCTGATGGCCGGTCAGGTATCCGACGACCCGCTTCTCGCTCGCGAGGACCTGGAGGATCCCCGCGGTCAAGTCGTACTCGAGCGTATAGGCGGCCTGCACGATCGGGATCGTGGAGTGACGATCGGCATAGAGGATCGCGATCCCCATGTACCCGTTGATCACCTGGAGCTGGTCCTTCTCGAGGACGTTGAGCTGGATCTGCGGGATCCCGAGGAACCGGAGCTTCTGCTCCTCCTCCGGGTTCTCGCTCGGATCGATGTACTCGACCCGCAGGTTGCCCCGGGCGTACGCCTCGTACTCGCGCAGGATGTCGTCGATGTCGCGGCGCAGGGTCGCCAGGTGCGGCGGCAGCCGCTTGGTGAAGTAGACCTTGATCGTCACGAGATCGTCCAGCCCGCGCAGCACGTCCTTCGTCGCCTCGGAGATCGTGAACTCCTTGTCGGCGGTCAGGTCGACCCGGGCGAGAACCCGCGAGGCGATGAAATTGGCGGCGATCAGAACGAGGGCGACGAGGAGGAGCACCACCGCCGAGTAGGCGCCCATCCGTGCGCGGCTATGATCCTTGGTGTGCGGCATCGTTCCCTCCTAGCTCCACTTCCGGCTCTCGACCGATCGGACGTTCAGGTAGAGGAAGAAGCCGATGACCGAGAGATAGAAGACGACGTCTCGGATGTCGACCACGCCTCGGGCGATCGAGTCGAAATGGGTCCGCAGGCTGAAATACGCCAGCCAGGTCGCCAGCCAGCCCGGCGAGAACTGGCGGATCCAGTCCAGGCCGAGCGAGGCGACCAGGAGGATCAGCAGTCCGAGGATGAAGCTGATGATCTGGTTCGACGTGGTGCTCGAGGTCCACGCCCCGATCGCGAGATAGGCGGCGCTCAGGAGCAGCGCCCCGAGATAGCCGCCGATGATCGGGCCGGCGTCGGGATTGCCGAACAGGCCGATCGTGATCGGCAGCGGGATCGTCAGCAGGATCGCCAGGGCGATCATGGCCAGCGCGGCGAGGTACTTCCCGATCACCGCCTCCCAGTCCCGCACCGGGAAGGTCATCAACAGCTCCATCGTCCCCAGCTTCATCTCCTCCGCCCACAACCGCATCGAGATCGCCGGGACGAAGAAGACGAGCACGATCGACATCAGTCCGAAGAAGTCGCGCAGATCGGCCTGTCCGATGACCAGGAAGCCGGTCGCCCAGAAGAGCAAGCCGTGCATCAGGATCAGGAAGACCGTCAGGAAGATGTACGCGATCGGCGACTGGAAGTAGCCGAGGAACTCCTTCTTGAAGATCGGCGCAACGGATCCCATCAGACCACCTCCCCGCGTGTCAGCGACTGGAACACTTGCTCGAGGCTGCGGGTCTCGGGGCGAAGCTCCGTAAGCACCCACCCGGATTCGACCGCCAGCCGGAAGAGGCGCTCCTCGAGGCCGTCGGTCTCATCGGCGATCACCTCGTAGCGGCACGTGCCGGGCTCCTCCGAATCGAGGGCGTTGATCCCGGAGACGCCGCCCAGCTCCCGCAGGCGCGGCTCCACGTCGCCCGCCGCCGCGCGGTAACGAACGACGACCCTCCGCTCGCCGACCGCGAAGCGGGTCAGCTCCTCCGTCGTCCCCTGGGCGACGAGCCGGCCGTTGTCGATGATCTGGACGCGGCTGCAGGTCGCCTCCACCTCCTGGAGGATGTGGGTCGACAGGAGGACCGTCTTCTCCCGCCCGATCCTGCGGATCAGCTCCCGGATCTGGACGATCTGGTTCGGATCGAGGCCGGTCGTCGGCTCGTCGAGGATCAGCACGTCCGGGTCGTGGATCAGCGTCTGCGCGAGCCCGACCCGCTGGCGGAACCCCTTCGACAGCTCGCCCACGGTCTTGTGGCGAACGCTCCCCAAGTTGCACAGCTCCACCATGTCGGCGATCCGTCGTTCCCGCATCGACTTCGGCAGGCCACGGATCGAGGCGACGAAGGAGAGGTACTCCATCACGCCCATATCGAGATAGAGCGGCGCGCTCTCGGGAAGATAGCCGATCCGCCGCCGGACCTCGATCGACTCGGCGTAGGTGTCGAAGCCGGCGACGCGCGCGGTCCCGGAGTCGGCCGGGATGTAGCAGGTCAGAACGCGCATCGTGGTGGTCTTGCCGGCACCGTTCGGTCCCAGGAACCCGAGCACCTCTCCCTTGGCCACGTCGAAAGAGACGTCGTCGACCGCGACGGTCGGTCCGAACGTCTTTCTCAGATTGCGTATCTCGACCATGGAACCCTCCGTCGGTCACCCCAGCGAACTGCGTCATGGATCATCTGAAATCGAATCGGAACACAATCTGTGAATCTAGAAATCGACGGCGAAGCGCGTCAAGCGGGGAGCTGCACGGACAGGCTTCTTCTGGACCGGTCCCCGGGGCTCCCCTAGAATCCCGCGGCATGAGCGCTCGATTGCGGTTCGCGGTGGCCTCGGCGGCGTTGCCGCTCCTGATCGGCGCGTCCGGGTGCGGCTTCTTCCGCCAGGCGGCGGTCTCCACGATGGTCCCGGTGATCGAGCAGACCGTGGAGACCCTCTACCGGGACCGGGACGTCGAGACGATCGGGGAGGGGATCCCCGGCAACCTCTTGCTGTTACGTGGGTTGTGCGAGTCCGACCCCGGGAACGAAGATCTCTGGACCCTGACCACCCAGCTCACCTTCTACTACGCGGTCGGCTACGTCGAGGACCGGGATCCGGAGCGGGCCGTCCTGCTCTACGAGGAGGGGTACCGCCACGGTCGGCGCGCCCTGGAGCGGAAGGACTGGTTCACCCCCGACGCCCCGCTGGACCGCTTCGAGGAGGGGCTCGCCGAGGCGGACGAGGACGACGTCCCGCTCCTGTTCTGGACCCTGGCCAACTGGACGAAGTGGATCAGCCTGAAGCTGGACGAGCCGGCCGTGGTCGCCCAGCTTCCCGCCGCCGAAGCGGCCCTGGAGCGGACCCTCGCCCTGGATCCGGGCTACTTTCTCGGGATGCCGCACCTGATGCGGGGGACCCTGGAGGCCACCAAGCCGGTACTGATGGGAGGCGATCCGGAGGAAGCGCGGAGCCATTTCGAGCGTGCCTTCGAGATCTCCGGCGGGAAGCTGTTGATATTCCATGTCTTCTACGCCCAGTACTACTGGCGGAGCCGGCTCGACGAGGAGCAGTTCGTCGGCACCCTCGAGCGGGTCCTCCAGGCCGAGGAGGGAATCCTCCCGGAGTACCGCCTCCTGAACGAGGTGGCGCGGCGGAAGGCGCAGCGACTGATGGAGCGCAGAGATGAGCTTTTCTAGACGGACCGTGCGCCGGCTCACCGCCGGTGTCTCCCTCCTCCTGGCCGGATCTCTCCTCGGCGTCGCCCCGCCGGGAGCGGCGGCCCGGGATCGTGCCGAGATCGAGATCAAGATCGCCACGCTCGCCCCGGAAGGGTCGACCTGGATGAAGATGATGGACGAGCTCGACGCCGAGATCCGCGAGCGGACGAACGGAGAGGCGGGACTGAAGATCTATCCGGGCGGGATCCAGGGGGACGAGACCGTCGTCCTGCGCAAGATCCGCGCGGGGCAGCTCCACGGGGGCGGGTTCACCGGGACCGGCCTCGGCGAGATCGCGCCCCCGTTGCGGGTCCTCGAGGTGCCGTTCACGTTCAAGACGATCGCGGAGGTCCGCGCGGTCCAGCAGGCGCTCGGCCCGCGCTTCGAGGAGATCCTCCGCGAGGCCGGATGGGAGCTTCTCGGCTGGGCCGACGTCGGGTTCGTCTACCTCTTCTCGAAGGATCCGATCCGCTCCGTCGACGATCTCCGGAGCAGCCGGATGTGGCTGTGGGAGGGCGATCCGCTGGCCGAGACCTTCCTGAAGACGGTGGGGATCTCGCCGGTGCCGTTGCCGATCACCGACGTCGTCACCTCGCTGCAGACCGGGCTGATCGACGCGGTCTACACCTCCCCGATGGCCTGCATCGCCCTGCAGTGGTTCACGCGCGTCTCCTCGATGACCGACCTGCCGGTGACGTACGCGATGGGAGCGGTCGTGGTCCGGAAGAAGACCTTCGACAAGCTCTCCCCCGAGGCGCAGGCGGTCGTGAAGGACGCCTCGGCGAAGTGGTTCGCGCGTCTCGGCGACGCGACCGCCGAGGAGAACGACGAGAGCATCGCGGTTCTCCGGGATCGCGGCATCGAGGTGATCGCGCTGCCGCCGGAGCGGAAATCCGCCTTCCGGGACGTCGGCCGGGAGGTGCGCCAGGAGCTCGTGGGCACCCTGTTCGATCAGGAGATGCTCGACCGGATGCTGTCCGCTCTCGACGACGCCCGCGCCGGGGCGGGCGGATCGGCTCCGTGAACCTCGGTCCGCTGCTCCTGCTCTCCGGCGTCCTGGTCGCCGGAGTGCTGGGGCACTTCCTCGTCCGGCGCCGCCTCGGTCCCGATCGACTCGAGACGTTCACGCGCCGGACCGAGGGGACGCTCTTCGTCGCGTTCCTCGGGGCGATGATCCTGCTCTCCGGCCTGCAGGTGGTCCTGCGGAACTTCTTCCAGATCGGCCTGCTCTGGATCGATCCGCTGGTCCGGACGCTGCTTCTGTGGGTCGCGTTCCTCGGCGCCTTCGCCGCCGCCGGGCGGGCGCGGCACATCCGGATCGACGTCCTCGGACGCCTGCTGCCGGAC
>WJJW01000436.1 GCA_014729455.1 Candidatus Eiseniibacteriota bacterium | reverse complement strand
GTTTGCCGTGGTACGAAACGACCGCACCCTCGACCGGCGCCCGATCCAGCGTCACGAGCAGACGGATCTTCTCGCCCGGCGCGACCGCGAACGGATCTTCCAGCGGGACGATCTCGAGCGCTCCGCTCATCGGCGCGCGCAGCGCCTCCGACCAGGACGCGATCCGTTTCGCGCTCTCGTGCGATTCCCAGGCCTCGATCGGCTGCGCGACCCGGTCCTTGGGGAGATTGCGCACGCCGCGGGGGGTTCGGGTCCAGACTCCGGAAGAGGCCTCGACGTGGATCGCCGCGACCCGCCCGGGAATCCGGCCGGGGAGCGTGTCCGGAGGGTCCGGTTCCACGATTCTTCCCTCCGGAGTCAAGCAGACGACCCCGCGCACGAAACCGCGCGGGGTCTCGATCCGTTCCGGACCGGAGTGGCCGGAACCCCGGTGTCCATAGAGGATCCGGGCGCCGGTCGAGTCGGCCTCGATCCAGAGATCGTGACCGGCGGCCGGGCCGGCGATGACGGCGCAGACGAGGAACGAGAGCCAGATCCGATGCATCCTGCCTCCGCTTACGATTCTGGGATTCGTAATACCGGAGACTCTGGCAATTCTCCCGGGAAACGTCAAGTGCGGGGTCGCGGCAGAGTCCCGTCCGGGCGCCGCCGGGATGCTCTACGGGACCTCGAACCGGTCGCGGAGGGTGGCGAGCGCCTCGTTGAGCCGCCTCTGGTCGAAGACGCACGACACCGAGGAGATCGACGTCGAGATCGCCAGGATGGTGATCCCGATTTCCGCGTGCGCCTTGAAGATCCGGGAAGCGATGTTCGGGATTTCCCGGAAGTGGGGGCCGAAGACCGCCACGACGCAGAGGTCGGGGTTCGTGGCGACCTGTTGCGCGCCGACCTGCTGGCGGACGTCTTCGATCGCGTCGAGCGCCTCGTCGAAGCCGTCCATCCGCACGCACACCGAGATCGTGTAGCCGTCGCCGAGGTCGGGACAGCAGGAGATGAACTCTACGTTGATTCCGATCCGGCCGAGGGCATCCAGGACGATGCCGGCGATCCCGGGCGCGGCCGAGGCGCCGAGCACGGAGATCATCCCGACATCCTTGGTGACCAACACCCCTCCGACCTTCATCCGCTTTGCGCTCAACGAATGCCCTCCGCTTCCTACGTGGGGGGGAGGAAGACCTCGAACACGCTTCCTCTTCCCTCCGTGCTGTCGACCCGGATCCGTCCCCCGTACTTGCGCACGAGCTTTTGCACGAGGGCCAATCCGAGCCCGGTTCCGTGCCGCGCCATCTCCTTCGCGTTGGAGGCGCGGAAGTACTCGGTGAACAGGCGCGGGAGCGCCTCCTTCGGGATCCCGATCCCCGAGTCCCGGACGCGGAACACCACCCCGCCCGGGGCATCCTCCAGACTCGCGTCGATCTTCCCGCCCCGCGGCGTGTACTTGACGGCGTTGGAGAAGAGGTTCCCGATGATGTTCTCGAGATCGCCCCGCGCCGCGAGTCGGATCAGCGGGCTGTCGGGACGCGCGACCGAGAGCGTGATTCCGCGCGCCTCGCAACCCGCGCGCGCCGCCTCGGCCTGCGCATCGAACACCTCGGAGAGGGAGACCGGTTCCGGATCCCGCATCCTGCCCGTCCCCTGGCCCTCCCGCGCCAGATCGAGCATGTCGCTCAGAAGGGCGAGGAGCTGTTCTGCCCGATCCCCGATCTTCGCCGCGAGCTCGCGTCCCTTCTCGCTCAGCTCTCCCGCGTAGCCGTCGCGCATCACCTGGCTGAGCTGCTGGATCGTGCTGACCGGCGCCCGCAGGTCGTGCGTCGTGGCCAGGATGAATCGGCTCTTGTCCTCCTCGGCCCTTTCGAGAAGCTTGCGCTGGATCCGGTACTGTGCGGCGATCGCGATGAGCTGGGCGAGGAGCCGCGCCACGTGCACCTCACGGATCGAGAGCGGCCTGTCCATCGCCTCGGCGAGACGGAACTCCCCGAGCCAGGAGTCGTGAAGCCGGATCGGGAGCGAGAGGATCGAGCCGAATCCGTCGCCCGGGTTCGGGTCGATCGGACGCTCGACGTCGCCCATCCCCTCGGGAACCCTTCCCCAGCAGAGGCCGGTCGGTTCATCCTGGCCGTCCGGAGGTTTGACCAGGACGCAGACCCCTTCGACCTCGAAGAGCTCGACCGCCTCCTTCGCGATCTTCTCGACCGTGCCGCTGAGCTGCCCCGGGGCGAGGATCCGGGTCGCCGCCTCCTCGGCGAGGATCAGGCCCTTCAGGATCCGATCGAGCTCCTCCTCGAGACGCACGATCTCGCCCCGCAACCGCTCGTGGCCGCGACGCGCACGGCCCGCGACCCAGACGGCCGCGATCGCCGCCAGGAAGAAGCCAGCGGCGAGCCCCCATGCGATGACGAGCATCGGTTAGAGAGCCGGCCGTCCTCCCCGGGATCGCTTGAGGAGCTCCTCGACCTTGGCGAGCAGCTCTTTCGGCTGCACCGGCTTTTCGATGAACTCCTCAACAGGGAGGTAGTCGGCGTCGGTCGTGAGATCGAACTTCATCCCCGTGCGTTGTCCGATCGCGGTGAGCATGATGATCGGCATCTTCGAGAACGCCTCGAAGCCCGGCTCCGGCTTGCGGATCTTGTAGGCGACGTGGAACCCCTCGGTCAGGTCGTCCATCATCACGTCGAGCACCATCACGTCGGGCTTCTCCTTGGGAAGGGCCTCCAGGGCCCGAGTCCCGTTGGACGCATGGACGCACTCGTAGCCGTTCCCTTCCAGGACCAGACGCATCGCCTCCACGAGATCCGGATCGTCATCGACCAGGAGTATTTTCCCCTTGCTCATTCGTGGCTGTGCTCCTCCCTCGACCGTCCGGGACGGCCGGTTGGGGAGTGGTCACGGCGGACCGTTCCCGGGCTTGGACATGTTCCGACTGAGGCTCCGTGATCATAGTTCCTGGTTTGGAAGAGGTAAAGGTGGGGATCTTTCTAATCTTCCGTCAGTCCGGAGCCCTCAGGGCCGTTGACACGGAAAACCGGACTGACTTAGATTAGAAGAGATCATAGCTTGCCGAGACCGTGCATGCCGATCTCGCGGATGTGACGGTTGCGCAACCAATAACGAGGGTTCGATGAACACTTTCTTGATTGCGGCCTTGGCGGCTTCGGGAGCGATCGACTTCGTCGTGGGGATCTTCTTGATCTTGACCCCGGCGAGCGTCGCCGCCCGTTGGCTGGGCCAGGCCGAGCCGAGCGACCCGACTCGGGTCCTCCTCTTTCTCGTCGGGCTGGCGGCCCTCGGGCTCGCCGCCCTTCACGCCACGGCGATTCGCTGGCTACGCCAGGAGAAGCCGGAGGCGCTCCACCTTTCGATCGGCCTCGGGGCGGCGTTGACCGTGCTCGGGGTCGCGACGTTCGCGTACACCCGCCTGGGAGGGATCCCGCTCTTCCAGAACCCGCTCCTCTTCGCCATCGACGCGGTTCGCGGGATCGCCGTCGGCTGGGCGGGGATCGCCGCGCTGAACGCTCCGGCGACGGTCACCAGCCTCGGGCTGCCGTCCCGGAGAGAGCGGTCCTCTCGTGGGTCCGGCCGGGACACGGGCCGGGAGGGTCGTCGCAGCCGGAGGGACTCGGATCGCCGCCGCCGCGCCGGCGGCCGCGAGGGATCCGGTCGCAGCGGCCGGTCGCGCCAGGACGGCAGGCGCGAGGGACGACGCAGCGGTCCGCGGGACCGGGACCGGGACCGAGACCGGGACAGGGATCGGGAGAGCAGGGAGGCTCGACGCGGCCGTCCCGCCGCTTCCCGCGAGCCGGGGCCGGCCGAGGGGATCGAGGCGCTGCGGATCCGCAAGGTGACCACCGGAGAGGAGACCGGCGGAGAGCGGCGCCCCCGAAG
>WJJW01000435.1 GCA_014729455.1 Candidatus Eiseniibacteriota bacterium | reverse complement strand
GACCTGGAGACGGTGCAGACCGCCGAAGAGCTCGCCGCCCACGTCGGCGCCTACCTCGCCTCCCGGCTCGAGCGGCGGCCGGGCGCCGTGGATCGTGTCGCCGCCGACCCCGACCGGACCGAGGCGGACACGCGGATCCTCGAGGCGTACAACCGGATCGTTCTTCCCGGCGATACGGAGGCCGCCGCGACGGCGCGCCCCTTCCTCGAGCCGGCCCGCCGGCTCTGGGCGACCGAGGAGACGCCGCGGCTGGATCCCGCCGTCGTCGAGGCCGCGTTTCCGCAACGGATCGTCCCGACGAGCGCCGGCCATCTCGAAACCTTCGCGAAGTGCCCCTACCGGCACTTCGCACGCTCCCTCCTGCGGCTGGAGCCGCGCCCGCGCGGGGAGGTCACGCCGCTCGAGAACGGCCGGCTCGCCCACCGGGCGCTCGAGATCCTCCACCGGCGAGGAGCGCCGCCGAAGGACCGCGCCGCGATCGACGCGCTCCTCCGCCGGATCATCGAGGAGATCGAGACGGAGGAGGAGTTTCGCGCCTACGCGTTCGATCCCTCGGGCGCCTTCCGCCTCCGATCGGCGCGCCGGCAGCTCCTGCACCACCTGGAGATCGAAGCGCAGCGGCTCGAAGCGGCCGCGTTCCGTCCCGAGCTGTTCGAGCAGGAGTTCGGCACCGCGAAGGTCCCGCCTCTACAGATCCCGCTCATCGGCGGCGGGGTCGCGCTGGTCCGCGGGCGGATCGATCGGATCGACCTGCTGCGGAGCGGCGGGGCGGTCGAGGCGCTCGTCCTCGACTACAAGTCGAACGACCTGAAGAATCGCTCGGATCTCGGGAATCCGGTCGCGGTCGAGCAGGGGTTCGACCTGCAGATCGCCGTCTACCTGCTCGTCGCCGAGGAGGTCCTCGGGTACCGGCCGTACGGCGGCTTCTACGTGCCGGTCCTCCCGCGGCCGGTCTCGAGCCTCGGCTCCAATCGGCGCAATCCGCTCGACATCCGGATGCGCGGGATCGTCCCCCGGGATCGGAAAGAGGAGGCGCTCGGGAGCCTGCCCCTGCTCCGTGGCGTCCGCGGCGCGCTGCCGCCGGATCGGGACGCGGTGGAGCGGCTCCTCGTGACGCTGCGGGGGCGGATCGGACGGCTCGCGGAGGAGATCCTGGCCGGGCGGATCGACGTCTCCCCCGCCGGGGGGAAGTCCCGTTTTCCGTGCGATCACTGCGAATTTGCCGCGGTCTGCCGGTTCGACCGCCGGCGCGATCCGATCCGGAGGACGCCGTTCGAGGGGCTGGTCGGAGGGCGGGACGACGAATTCTCCGGTAAAAAGGAAGCAACCGACCCTGATTCGATCCATTAGCAGCTTTGACTTGCGGCGATCTGTCGCGGGGGGTTTACTCTCCCCGGCCATCGGGAGGATGCAAGGTGGTGAGGATCCGACGGTTCAGCATCCGTGACCAGGTGCCGAACTTCCGAGAGGGACCCGGCTCCGCCCGGTCCAGAGGGCCCTCGTTTCAGGGGCGCCGACCGATGGAGAAGCATCCACCGCGAATCTCTCTCGGGGGGAGAGAAGGAGGAATTCGATGAGGAGTCTCAGGAAGCGTTGGCTCACGGTCTGCGGTGCCTTCGCGCTGGCATTCGTCCTGTCGCTCGCTGGCTGTGCGGGGGATGACGGCGAACAGGGACCGGTTGGGCCGGAGGGGCCGGAGGGTCCGGAAGGACCGGAAGGACCCGAGGGACCGGAGGGGCCTCCAGGGACCACGGCCTGCATGGAGTGCCACACGGACACGTGGGGGGTCGACTATTATCTCCTCCCGTACCAGTCGGAGTATGAGATCTCCCAGCACGCCGTCGGCCACACCGATGAGCGCAAGGGGGGCTCGTGCAACGGCTGCCATACGAACGAGGGGTTCCAGAACATCGTCGAGACGGGGAGCACCGAGGACCTCGCGCAGTCGTCGCAGGTCGGCTGCTTCACCTGCCACGCGCCCCACACGATGGAGGACTTCTCTCTTCGGTGGGAGATGGCGACCGACATCGCACTGGGCGAGGGAACCTACGACAAGGGAACCTCCAACATCTGCGCCGCCTGCCATCAGGCGCGCACGCCCCGCCCGCCGGTCGATTCGGAGGATGACATCACCTATTTCCGCTGGGGTCCGCACCACGGACCGCAGTCGAACGTCCTGGCGGGGATCGGAGCCTGGCAGATCAGCACCGCGGATCCCTATCGCACCACCGCCCAGCACAACACCAACGTTCCGAACGGTTGCGTCGACTGCCACATGGCGGAGCTTCCCGGCAGTGGCGTGAGCGGCGGTCACACCTTCTGGATGCGCTGGGACGACCACGGCACGATGGTGATCAACTCCAACGGCTGCGCGGCCCTGAACTGCCACGGGGGCGACTTCACCGACGACGACGAGGCGACCGTGTATGTCGACGATGCGGCGCTCGAGTTCCAGGCGAAGCTCGACGAGCTCAAGACGGCCCTCGTCGCCAACGGCTGGCTGACCGAAGACGACTACGTCAACACCGACACGCCGCCCGTGGATCCCGACGACCGGGGCGCGGTCCTGAACTACCTGATCTTCCTCGAGGATCGCAGCAACGGCGCGCACAACATCCTCTACGCGACCGACGCCATCGACGCTTCGATCGAGCACGCGCAGGCGAAGCTGCTTCCGTAGCGGAAGCGTCCGAGACCCGATTCAAAGGGCCGCCCCGATCGCTCGGGGCGGCCCTCTTCCATCGGCGCCGGAAGCTCCGCGCGCTACTGCAGTCCGCCGGGCTTCCCCAGGGCCCGCCGCACGCTCCCGGTCTGGCCGGTGTGGTACGCCTCGTGGAAGGCGAACGAGGCGATCAGGCTGCCGATCGTCTCGTCATCCCGACCGATCGGGCTGAACGGCGCGGGATCCGCGAGGCGGTCGGGATCGAAGCTGCGCAAGCCGGTGCGGATCCGATCCTGTGCGACCTCGTAGAGCGGCAGGATCTTCGACAGCGGGACCGCCTCCTGCGCCGAGGTGATCGGCGCCGCGCCGCGCCCGTACCGCTTCGACTCGCGCTCCTCCCAGACCGGCTCGGCTCCGAGGCCCCGCAGGACCCCGTTGCGCGAGGCGAGGATGTGGCCCGCGATCCAGTTCAGGCAGTTGCCCCCGCCGGGAGGCGCGGTCAGCGCCTCCTCTTCGGTGACGCCGTCCAGGTTCCGCCCGAAGGCGAACCCGCACAGCTCGAACTGCATCGCCAGCCACTCGAGCGTCCGGTCGACTCCTCCCGAGCCCGGCACGTCTACCGCCGCACCCGGATCGAAGCCGATTCCTCGGCCCCTTCGGCCGCGTAGCGGACCCAGTAGGTGCCGCTGGCGACCGGACGGCCGAGCTGATCGGTCCCGTCCCAGACGAATGCGTGGTCGCCGGCGCGGAGCTTGCGGTCGACGAGCGTGCGGACCCGCCGTCCCTCGACGTCGAACAGCTCCATCGTCACCCGGCCGTCCGCGGGCACCTGGTAGCGGATCCCGACCGGGCCGTCGGCGGGGTTCGGCCCGATCCGCATCTGGACGGAGGCGGGCAACGGCTCCTCGACGGCGTTCAGCGCCTCCTCGACGCCGGCGTACGTGTCCTGATGGCCGTGGCGCGTGTCGGTCCAGACCGCGGTGGCGAAGCCGTCGTAGCTGGCGATGCCGATGTACTCGCCGATCGTGCCGGCGCGGCCGGTCTCCTGATCGGGGCGCGGCTCCCAGCCCTCCTCGGTGAGATCGGCGTTGGCGACCTGCTTCTCCCGCTCCATCGCGCGGCGGATCGGTCCCGGCAGCTTCGGCCCGCGCTCCATCTTCTCGATCCGGTCGGCGGCGTAGTCGACTTCGATCCCCTCGCCCTGCGCGGTGTCGTACGGGTGCGAGGGCATCGTCGAGACCTGCTGGTTCGGGCTCCAGTTGAGGCCGCCGTCCGTGCTCTGGCTGATGTAGCAGTGCCACTCGAGGTTCGAGGGATCGTGCCGGCGGTCGAGCCAGACGGCCGTCACGACACCGCTGTTGTCGACGGTCAGCCATGGATGGAACTGGTCGCGGCCGTTGTTGAACGCGTCGTCGTTGATCCGGATCGCGTTCGACCAGCTCGATCCCTGATCGTCGGAGAAGCGGACGTAGATGTCGTAGTCGGAGCTTCCCGAGCGGTTCAGGTAGGCGATGTAGATCCGCCCGTCGTACGGGCCGTCGGAGATGTCGACGTCCATCGCCGGATGGGCCGGCGACTCGATCCCGCCGTTCAGGGTCGGATGGGGATTGTAGACCGAGGTGACGTTGCGATCGCTGCCGAAGGTCAGCCCGCCGTCGGTCGACTTGTCGAAGCGGATGTATCCGCCGAAGTAGGTCCAGGCGACGTAGATCGTGCCGTCATGGCCGACCGCCGGGGTCGGGAACTGGTTGCTCGACTGGTCGCTGACCCGCCGCTCGCTGGTCCAGTTGTCCCCTTCGTCCCCGGTCGAGACGCAGTAGATGTTCGTCTCGTAGAACCGGTCCCAGACCATGTAGATCCGGCCGTCGTAGGCCGAGCCGGAGCGGTCGCAGGCGATGAACTCCTTGTCCTCGAAGACGCCCGGGACCTGGTTGATCGCGAAGCCGCGGTCCTCCCAGGTCATGCCGCCGTCGGTGCTGCGGTACATCAGCATCCCGTTCGGCTGGTTCGTGTTGCCGGTGTAGGCGAGGAGCATCGCGAAGAAGTCGCCGTCGGAGTTGACCGTCAGCGCCGGATCGCTGTCGCGCGGATAATGGACGTCGACGAACAGACCCGGGTTCGTCCAGGTCGCGCCGCCGTCGAAGGTGTAGGCGTAGCCGACCTGCCGGTATCCGAGGCGGAAGTCGCGCCAGACGGAGACGAGATTGAGCGGGTCGGTCGGATTGACGACGACCTGCTGCTCGTTCTGGAGCTGCTGGGTCGTATCCTCGTTGAGCTTCACGTTGATCCAGTCCTGCGCGCCGGCGACCGGCGCGAGAAGCAGCGACGCCAGGACGAGGAAGAAGAAGATGCGGATCATGGGAGTTTCGACCTCCTGGTTGGGCGTGAGTAATCGGGTCCGATCCGGCCGGGGCCGTTCGAACCCTCCAATTCTACCACTAATGACCCCCGGCGCGGCCGGCGGATCTGTGCTTCAATTCCGACTCGATGGAAGCCTATCTGGGACAGATCGCCGCCCTCGGCACCGCCTGTTGCTGGACCGTCACCGCGATGGCGTTCGAATCGGCGGGCCGCAGGATCGGATCGCTCTCCGTCAACTTCATCCGTCTCGTGATCGCCCTCGTGCTCCTCACCCTCTTCTGCTGGGCGACCCGCGGGAAGTGGCTGCCGCTCGACGCCTCCCTGCACGCCTGGGGATGGCTGGCGGTCTCGGGACTGATCGGGTTCACGATCGGCGATCTCTGCCTCTTCCGCGCCTTCGTGATCATCGGCTCCCGGCTCTCGATGCTCCTCATGTCGCTCGTCCCGCTCTTCGCGGCGCTGACCGGATGGATCGTGATGGGCGAGCGGCTCGCCCCGGTCGACTGGCTCGGCATGGCGCTCACCATCTCCGGAGTGAGCTGGGTCGTCCTCGAACGAACGACCGACGCCTCCGGCCGGCCGCGCGCCCATCCCGTCTCCGGGATCCTCCTCGGCATCGGCGGCGCGTTCGGTCAGGCGCTCGGCCTGGTCCTCAGCAAGTTCGGAATGGGATCGTACGATCCGTTCGGCGCGACGCAGATCCGCGTCATCGCCGGCGGGATCGGCTTCGCCGTTCTCTTCTGGGTGATCCGGTGGTGGCCGCGGGTGCGCACCGCTCTGGCCGACCGCGGCGCCCTGGCGCGGACCGGGCTCGGGGCGTTCTTCGGACCGTTCCTCGGCGTCTCCCTCTCGCTGCTGGCGGTCCAGAACACCCAGGCCGGCGTCGCGGCGACCCTGATGGCGCTCGTTCCCGTGATCATCATCGCGCCGACGGTCCTGATCTACCGGCAGAGGGTCTCCGCGCGGGCCATCGCCGGCGCCGTCGTCGCCGTCGCCGGATCGGCCCTGCTGTTCCTCTGAGACCGTCCCCGTCCGGGGTCGGGCCCTACTTCCGCCAGAACGAAGGCGCCAGAAGAATCAGGACGGTGTAGATCTCCAGCCGTCCGGCGAGCATGAAG
>WJJW01000434.1 GCA_014729455.1 Candidatus Eiseniibacteriota bacterium | reverse complement strand
CGCCGAGCGGTTCGAGGGCCGGGAGCCGGAGCTGGACGCCGCCTACGAGGCGCTCGTCTCCGAGACGTTCCGCGGGCGGGTCCTCGACGGACGGGGACGCGCCGACGGCCGTTCGTCGGCCGACATCCGTGCGATCCGGTGCGAGATCGACTGGCTCCCCCGGGTGCACGGCTCGGCGATCTTCACCCGGGGGGAAACGCAGGCGGCGGCGGTTTGCACGCTGGGGACGGGGGCGGACGAGCAGGAGGTCGAGGGGTTGGCCGGGACGATCCGCGAGTCGTTCCAGCTCTACTACCGCTTCCCGGCCTACTCGGTCGGCGAGGTCCGTCCGCTGCGCGCGCCCGGGCGCCGCGAGATCGGACACGGAACGCTCGCGCTGCGCGCGCTCGAACCGGTCCTCCCCGATCGAGACCGGTTCCCGTACACGATCAAGCTCGAGTCGGAGATCACCTCGTCGAACGGCTCCTCCAGCATGGCGACGGTCTGCGGGGGATGCCTGGCGTTGATGGACGCCGGCGTCCCGATCCGGCGGCCGGTTGCGGGCATCGCGATGGGACTCGTCCGCGACGGCGAGCGGGTGGCGATCCTCTCCGACATCCTCGGCGACGAGGACCACCTCGGCGACATGGATTTCAAAGTCGCCGGGACGGAGGCCGGGATCACCGCGCTGCAGCTCGACAACAAGGTCGGTGCGCTTCCCGCCGCGCTCCTCTCCGACGCGCTCGCCCAGGCGCGCCGGGGACGGCTCACGATCTTGGAGGAGATGGCGAAGACGATCGCCCAGCCGAAGCCCGACCTCTCTCCGCTGGCGCCCCGGGTCGAGCGGCTCCGGATCGGAACGCATCGGATCCGGAGTCTGATCGGCGGCGGCGGCCGCACGATCCAGGCGGTCCAGGCCGACACCGAAACGAAGATCGACGTCGAGGACGACGGGACCGTTCGGATCTACGCGCAGAACCACGCATCCCTCGAAGCCGCGCTGCGCAGGGTCCACGACCTGACCGGCGAGCCGGTCGTCGGCCGCTTCTACCGGGGGACCGTGACCGGGGTGAAGGACTTCGGCCTCTTCGTGCGTCTCTTCGAGGGGATCGAAGGGCTGGTCCACGCGAGCGAGCTGACCGAGGGGAGACCGGTGGAGCCGAGCCAGGTCGCCGCGATCGGCGATGAACTCGTCGTCCAGGTCCTCGGAGTGGAACAGGGGAAGATCAAGCTCTCGCGGAAGCAGGCGGAGGGGGTCGCGGAGAGCGAGATCGAATCGCCCGCTCGCTAGCGGGCCGGGCCGCCTCCCTCCGGACGGTCTCGACGGAACAGGACCAGACGGTCCGGCTCCAGCCGCCGCAGCTCCTCGGCCGCCCGGTCGGTGATCACGCAGTAGTCTCCGCGCACCGCGCCGGCCGTTTCGACGATCGCCGCCGAACCGCCGTTGAGGCGGCCGACGGCGAGGTCGGTGAGATCGAGGTAGCTGATGCGGCCCGTGCGGGTCTCGAAGAAATAGCGTCGCGATCCGCCCGTCGCGTCACGCAGCCAGCCCCGCCGGATCGTCTGCGCGAGGCGTCCCTCCTCCTGCCGTTCCCGCTCCTGCTGGAGACGCCGCTGCTCCCGCTCCCGTGCCGCCTTGCGCTCGGCCTCGCGCTGCTCCTGGAGGCGCCGCTCGCGCTCCCGCTTCTCCTCGGCGAGCCCGCCGGCTCCGACCTTGGATGCATGGACGCGTTCTTCGTGCTTGGCCCGCCGGATCTCCTTGTCGGAGACGAGCCCGGCCTTGCGGAGCTGGTCGCGGAGATCGGACATGATGGGACGCGCGCCTACGAGGAATCGGACGACCCGGAGCGGGTCAGCCGCTCCACGCCGCGGCGGACCCCGGCGGAAACGGCCAGAACGACGCGGACCGGCTCCAGAAGGTTCCGATCCACGTTGTCCAGGAGGAGGGCGATCCGTTCCCTCGTGACGTCGAGGCTGCGGTCGGTCTCACTGATCTGCCGCTCGGCCATGGCGGTCGTCTTCTCGATGAGCTGGGCCACCTCCCGGCTCTCGCGACGGGTGAGGTCCCCGAGCGATTCGGTGGTCGCCCGCACCGCGGAGAGGGTCGCCGTGACCTCCGGCTTCCAGGAATCGAGGCTCTCACGGGCCGTGCGAAGCGTCTCGGAGAACTCCTGGAGCTTCGGCTCGAGGGTCCCGAGAGCTCGATCCGCGTTGGAACTCATCCGCCGGAAGCTCTGCTGAATCCGGACGAGGATCACGATCTGGGCGATCACCCCCAGGATGATCACGCTCGCCAGAACGATCTCGAATTGAGACACGGATCCTCCTTTCCTGGATCGATCGTGCTCCGTCTACGAGCGGCCTCGCTCCTCCTTGTACGCCTGCTTGCCCGCGTCGATCGCGCTGGCGATGTTCCCCTTCTGCTTCTCGAACCCCTCGCGGACCGAATGCACGCTCTCCGTGACCCGGCCGGCGACTCCTTGGGCGCCTTCGTTGATCCGGTGGCTCGCGTCGCGGACGCCGTCGGCTCCCTTCGAGTAGGTCTTTCGCGAAAGGTCGCCGAGGTCGTCGCGAAGCTCCCGACCCGACTTCGGGGCGAAGAGCAGCGCGAAGGCGGCACCGAGACCCGCGCCGATCAGGAGATAGGTGATGCGATCCGCTGCAGTGTTGTCGGACATGGTCGGAACCCTCCTTGTCATGTTGCGCAACGAAACACGTTTTCGTGTCATCCAAACCTAGCAACGGTCCGGGAGAAGGTCAAGCCGACCCCGGTCCCGTCACGGCGCGCAGATCCCGCCCCGGGCGCGCAGGCTGTCGGGCCGCAGAGCCGGCTCATAGCTCTCGAGGATCTGGCGGAGCTTCCAGGCGGCCGTCTTCAGCTCCGGCGGAGTCGGGAACCGGATCCGGTTCCGCCGCAGGCTGAGGACCCCGGAGCGTCCTCTCCCGTCCGCGTTGTAGCCGACCGCCATGCCCCAGCGCTCCGAATCGTAGTCGAAGAGGACGAGACCGGTCACCCGCGTGTCGTCCAGCTTCCCTCCGAGGATCCAATCGACGAACCCGTCCACGTCGATCACCATCCAGCCGGTGCGAACCCCGAACAGGTGGACCCCCGTGACGCGGACGTCGCGCGCCGCGCCGTCCTCCGTGTGCCGGAAGACGAATTCGCCCAGGTCGTACTCGTGGAAGACCACCGTTCGCGTGCCCCGGACCCGGCCCGGGTTGTAGCCGAGGATCGAGTAGGGGATCGGCAGCTGGAGCGGATCGGCGAAGGTCGCTTCGATCCTCTGCCGGGAGGGGACGTCCCCCGGTCTCCGGCTCAAGGCGAGCAGCTTCCCGTAGGGGAGTTCGGTCCGGGCCCCCGAGCGCGCCACCACGTCGTCGAGCACGGCGGCGTCGAGGGTTCCGTACAGGTCGGCGTCCACGAGGCCGACGAGGTAGGCGAAGACCGGATCGCCGATCCTCTCGGCCGGGACGACCGCCTCGTACGGCAAGGTCTCCCCGGTCTCCGGGTGGACGAGCGTCGTGACGAGGAGCGCCGGGAGGATCCAGGAAAGCATGGGTCCATTCTCCCGAGCGAGAGAACCGTTGGCAAGGAGGCCCAGAAAACCCTTTCGCTTCCCGCCTCGCGGAGGCAAGACTGCCGGCATGAACCGGCCCCGCACGAGCACGGCCGGGATCGCCACGGGAATCCGGCTCCTCGCGTTCCTCGCGCTCGCGACCGCTCCGGGGACCGGCTCCCTCGCGGCCTCCCTCGCCCCGGAGATCCTCGAGACGGGGGATCCGGCCTGGCGGGACTTGCAGACGTTGGAACTGGCCGGAGCCCTGCCGGCGGGAGCGACCGCGATGCGCCCGATCACCCGGG
>WJJW01000055.1 GCA_014729455.1 Candidatus Eiseniibacteriota bacterium | reverse complement strand
GCCGGAGGAGGAGCTGGCGCGGCGGGTGCTCGACACGGTCCGTCGGACCGGCGAGGATTGGAGGGAGCGCGCGGCCCGGAGGCTGCGCGCCCGTGGCTTTCGCCCTTCGCTCGCGCTGCGCGTCTCGGGCGCGTCCGGCCGGTTCGGGCCGGGGGTCGAGGACGGGTTCGAGGACGAGGATGAGTAGAGAGATGGAGAGGCTGTCGCGCGACGTCCGGGATCGGTTCATCGAGTTCTGGCGCGGGAAGGAGCATCGGATCCTGAAGAGCGCGCCGTTGGTTCCCCGTGAGGATCCGACTCTGTTGTTCACCTCTGCGGGAATGGTCCCGTTCAAGAAGCTCTACGCCTCGCGCGACCCGCTCGAGTACCGGCGCGCGGCGACCGTCCAGAAATGCCTCCGGGCGACCGACCTCGAGGAAGTCGGTTACACGCCGCGACACTGCACGTTCTTCGAGATGCTGGGTCACTTCAGCTTCGGGGACTACTTCAAGCGCGAGGCGATCCACTGGAACTGGGAGTTCTTCACCCGCGTGATGGGGCTGCCGGTCGAGAAGCTGCAAGTCTCGGTCTTCGAGGAGGACGACGAGGCGTTCGCCATCTGGCGCGACGAGATCGGTCTTCCGGCGAGCGTGATCCACCGGCTCGGGGCCGCGGACAATTTCTGGGGGCCGGCGGGGGAGACCGGCGCCTGCGGTCCCAGCAGCGAGCTGTACTACGATCTCGGCGAGGATCTCGGTCCGGACCAGAAGCCGGGCGACGAGGGAGACCGCTGGATCGAGGTCGGCAACTTCGTCTTTCCGCAGTTCGACCGGCAGGAGGACGGACGGGACCTCCCCCTTCCCAATCGCGGGATCGACACCGGAATCGGTCTCGAGCGCTTGACGATGGTGATGGCCGGCAAGCGGACGATCTTCGAGACCGACCTGTTCGCGCCGATCATCGAACGGGTCGGTTCGCTCGGCGCGGCGCCGTACGCGGCGGATCGCAGGCCGGCCTACCACATCATCGCCGATCACGTCCGGGCGCTCGCGTTCGCGTTGACCGAGGGGATCCTCCCGTCGAACGAGGGGCGCGGCTACGTGATCCGCCGGATCCTGCGCCGGGCGGCGGTGCAGGGGCACCGGCTCGGGCTGCGGGAACCGTTCCTCCATCGTCTCGCGGCGACGGCCGTGGCGGAGATGGGGAGCGTCTATCCGGAGCTGCGCAAGGCCGAGGAGCCGATCCGGGTGACGTTGCAGGCGGAAGAGGAGCGGTTCGAGGCGACCCTCGAGCAGGGCCTCTCCCGGCTGGATGAGCTGGCGGGGAAGGAGGCGTCCGACGGGCGTCTCTCGGGCCGATCCCTCTTCATGCTCTACGACACCTTCGGATTCCCTCCGGACTTGACCGCGGTGCTGGCCCGTGAGCGCGGTCTCGAGGTCGATCTCGAGGGGTTCGAACGGGAGATGGACGGGCAGCGGGAGCGATCGCGGGCGTCGGCGACCTTCCACGACCGGAAGGATCGGGAGCTCGAGTGGACCCGCTTCCGCGACTGCGCCCAGGTCCGTTTCGTCGGCTACGAGAAGCTGGAGGTCGAGGCTCCGCTCTGCCGCATCGCACCGGTTCCCGAGGCGGACGGGGAGTGGTGGGTGGTCGCGGCCGAGACCCCCTTCTACGCCGAGGCGGGCGGGCAGGTCGGCGACGTCGGGACGATCCGGGGGGAAGGGCTTGCCGGCACGGTTCTCGACACGCGTGCCGCCGACGGCGAGACCCGACACCGCGTCCGGCTCGAGGAGGGAACGTGGGCCCCCGGTCCGGTCCGCCTGATCGTGGATGCGCGGGCGCGGGCGTCGACCATGCGCAACCATACCGCGACGCACCTGCTACACGCCGCGCTGCGCCGGCACCTCGGCCCCCACGTCACGCAGGCCGGCTCGCTCGTCGCGCCCGATCGCCTGCGCTTCGACTTCACGCACACCGGTGCCATGACGCCGGAGCAGATCGAACAGGTCGAACGGACGGTCAATGAGCAGGTGATGGCCGATACGGCGGTCGCGATCCGGCACTCGACCTATGACGAGGCGATCGCCGAGGGGGTGACGGCCCTCTTCGGCGAGAAGTACGGCGACACGGTGCGCCGGATCGGCGTGGAAGGCTTCAGCGAGGAGCTCTGCGGCGGAACGCACGTCTCGCGAACCGGGGAGATCGGGACGTTCACCATCCTCTCCGAAGCGGGGATCGCCGCCGGTGTGCGCCGGATCGAGGCGATCACGGGCACCGGCGCGGTGGAGGCGCGCCTGGAGCAGAGGCGGCTCGTCGAGGCGATCCGCGAACAGCTCCGGGCGGCCCCGGAGGAGATCCCGGACCGGATCCGGAAGGTGCTCGAAGAGAACCAGAAGCTGAAGAAGGAGGTCGCCGCCCTGAAGACCCGGGGAGCGGCCGACGAACTCGCCGATCTCTGGAGGGCGGGCCGAGACCTTCCGAACGGAACGCTCCTGGTCTCCGAGTTGCTGCTCGAGGACACCGGCGGGATCCGCGAGGTGGGCGACCGGATCCGCGCGCGTCTCGGAAGCGGGATCGGGCTGATCGGCGTCCGCGCCGGTTCGAAGACGACGCTGCTGGCCGTCGTGACCGATGACCTGATCGAGGCGGGGACCGCCCGGGCGGACGCGGTGGTGCGCGAGGCGGCCGAGATCGCCGGCGGCTCCGGCGGGGGGCGCCCGCACCTGGCGATGGCGGGGGTGAAGGAGGCCGGTCGGCTGGAAGAGATCCTCGCGACGATGCGCGATCGGCTCGCCGGACGGCTGGGTGGATCGGGAGGAGAAGGCTGAGGTGTCGGGCCGGCGGATCCTCCTCACCGGAGCCAGCGGGCTACTGGGCCGGACGATTGCGCCGTTGCTCTCCTCGGAAGGGCGGCTCGAAAGCCCCGGACTGGAGCGGTTCGACCTGAAGCGGGTCGAGACGATCCACGAGACCGTCGCGGCGGTCCGGCCCGATCTGGTCGTGCACCTCGCCGCGGAAACGCGGGTCGACGTCTGCGAGACCGAACCGGCGGAGGCGTACCGGGTCAACACGCTCGGCACGATCCATCTCGCCGAGGCCTGCCGTCGGGCCGGCGCCCGCCTGGTGATGATGAGCACCGACTACGTGTTCGACGGAAAGAGCCGGGAGCCGTATCGGGAGCATCAGCCGACCGCGCCCTGCAACCGGTACGGACGCTCGAAGGAGGAGGCGGAGAGAGCCTGCCGCACGATCGTGGCCGATTCGCTGGTGGTCCGCTCCTCGAGTCTGTTCGGCGGGCCGGGCCCCCACTTCGTCGCGTCGATCCGGCGCGCGGTCCGCGAGGGCCGACCTCTCCGCGTCGTCGATGACCAGATCCAGTCGCCGACGTGGGTCGGTCACCTTGCGCCGCCTCTCGCCAGGGCCGCGCTGGGGGACCTGCACGGGATCCTCCATCTCTCCGCGGAAGGGGAGTGCAGCTGGTTCGCCTTCGCCCGGGCGATCCTCGAGGAAGAGGGGATCGAGGCGGAGTGCACGCCGATCTCCAGCCGCGCTTCCGGCCGCGCGGCGCCCCGGCCTGCCTACTCGGTCCTCGACGGGGAGCTGGCGCTCAGCTTCGGCCTGGAGCTCCCGGACTGGCGCGAGGGGTTGCGGCGACATCTCGAGGAGACGGGATGATCCGCACCGTGATCCAGCAGATGCGGATCCGCCAGTGGACGAAGAACTTCGTGGTCTTCGCGGGAGTGATCTTCGCGCACGAGTTCCTCGATCCGGTCGAGCTCGCGCGCGCCGCGTCGGGGTTCCTCTCGTTCTGTCTCCTGGCGAGCGCGGTCTATGCCCTGAACGACCTGATCGACTTGCCGTTCGATCGGGTCCACCCGAAGAAGCGGAGCCGACCTCTCCCTTCGGGACGGATCTCTCCGGCCGGGGCGGTGGTCCTGCTGGTCCTGCTGGCCGGGACGGGAGGCGCGATCGCCCTTTTCCTCGGGACCGGGTTCGCCGCGATCGCCGGAGGGTACCTGCTGCTGAACGTCGCCTACACGCTGCGGCTGAAACGGGTGGTGATGCTCGACGTGCTGGCGATCTCGATCGGCTTCGTTCTGCGCGCCGTCGCGGGGGTGGCGCTGCTCACCGAGCCGGTTTCCCTCTCCCCGTGGTTGCTCCTGTGCACGTTCTTCCTCGCGCTCTTCCTGGCCGTTTCGAAGAGGCGTCACGAGCGGACCCTGCTGCAGGACCAGGCGGAGCTGCATCGCAAGACCCTTGCGGAGTATCCGCCCGAGCTGGTCGACCAGATGATCCCGGTGGTGACCGCCGCGACGGTGATCTCCTATTCGATCTACACGGTCGCGCCGGGGACCATCGAGCGGGTCGGCGGGGCGGATCTGGTCTACACCGTGCCGTTCGTGATCTTCGGAGTCTTCCGTTACCTCTACGTCGTCTTCCGCAAGCTGGAGGGGGGATCCCCGTCGGAGACCCTGCTGACCGATGCGCCGACCCTCGTCAACGTCCTGCTCTGGCTCTCCTGTGTGCTCTATATCCTCTACATCCCGCGCTGATCCTCCGGATCGGCTCGTCCTCCGGGCCCGGGCGAAGATCAACCTCGGCCTCGAGGTGGTGCGGCGCCGGGAGGACGGCTACCACGAGATCCGATCCCTGATGCAGTCGGTCGGTCTCGAAGACCGCCTGACGCTGGTGCGCGCGGCCGACCGGCGGATCCGGCTCCGCTGCCCCGACTCCGATCTGCCCGTGGACGACCGAAACCTCGTCGTCCGGGCCGCCGCCCTGCTCCGCCGGCGGACCGGAGCCCGGGCAGGCGCTCGGATCCGCCTCGAGAAGCGGATTCCGGTGGGAGGAGGGCTGGGCGGTGGTTCCAGCGACGCGGCGGCGACGCTCGTGGGGTTGAACCGTCTCTGGCGGACCGGCCTTCGTCCGGGTGAGCTCGAGGCGCTGGGAGCGGAGCTGGGCGCGGACGTTCCGTTCCACATCCGGGGAGGGAGTCAGCTCGCCGAGGGGATCGGGGAACGGCTGACCCCTCTGCCCGCGCTGCCGCTGCTCCCGGTCCTGCTGGTCCATCCAAACCTCTTCGTTTCCACCGGTTCGATCTACGCCTCGCCCAGAATCCAATTGACAGGGTTCGGACCCTTGACTAGACTGCGACATTGCAATTTGGCAACTCGTTCTGGCGCAGTAAGTTGCGTGGCTCGACTGAAGAACGATCTGGAGCCGGCGACCTGTGCCTCTCATCCTCGCATCGACCGGCTGCGCCGGCAGATCGGCCGGGCCGGTCCGGGGGTGGTTCGGGTTTCCGGAAGCGGTTCCTGCCTGTTCGTGCTGAGCGAGAGCCCGGAGGGGCTTCGTAACGTGCTTGGCAGGTTGGAGTTGGCAGACTGCCAGGTCTACTGGGCCTGGTTCCGAAGAAAGGGGTGGATCTCCGTCGGTTCCTGAGGAGCCGGGGCGCGTGGCCGGGGGGGCGTCCGCCTCGGAATCGGCAACTCTCGTGGTCATTGCTAATCCGCGGACCGTTCACTCGGCTCCGGGCCAGGAGGGCGCGGAGCCTCACGAGAGGGGCAAGCCAACATGACGATCACAGAGATCAGGGTCACGCTTCGGAACGACAACAAGCTCAAAGCGTTCGTCAGCATCACGTTGGACAACTGTTTCGTCATCCGGGGATTGAAGATCATCCAGGGGAACAAGGGACTGTTCGTTGCGATGCCGAGCCGGAAGAAGGCGGATGGGACGTTCCAGGATCTGGCCCACCCGATCAACGCCACGACCCGAGCCGTGATGGAGGAGGAGATCCTCGAGAGGTATCATCTCGAGCTGGAGAACGACGCCCTCGTGCAGTAGCATCGACTCCTGCCCGAGGCCGGCGGCCCTCGGGACGCTCGGAGGCTCGGGCGGGGCAACCCACCCCTTCCGATCGGCTCGTCGATCGCGTACACTGGGGCGTCGTCCAGTGGCAGGACCCGGGATTTTGGTTCCCGTAACGGAGGTTCGACTCCTCCCGCCCCAGCAATTCTCGTAGAGACCCAGCCACCATCACGGGGTCCGGAATTGCATGGGCGGGCCGCTCCGGCGGTTCGACCACGCGGAGGAAACCTTTGCTCGACTCTTTGCGTGTCTTCACAGGCAACGCCAACCGTCCGTTGGCGGCGGCGATCGCGACCTACCTCGGGGTAGAGCTCGGAGACGCCGACGTCGATCGATTCGGCGACGGCGAGATCACGGTCAAGATCAACGAGAACGTGCGCGGCTGCGACATGTTCATCGTCCAGCCGACGTTCGCCCCGGGAGACAACCTTCTCGAGCTGCTGATCATGATGGATGCCGCCCGGCGCGCGAGCGCCGAGCGGGTCACGGCGGTCCTGCCGTACTTCGGTTACGCGCGCCAGGATCGAAAGGACCAGCCCCGCGTGCCGATCACCGCCAAGCTGGTGGCGAACCTGATCACGACCTCCGGCGCGAACCGCGTGCTGACGATGGATCTCCATTCGGCCCAGATCCAGGGGTTCTTCGACATCCCGTTCGACCATCTCTTCGCTGCGCCCGTTCTGATCCAGCACTTCCGGAACCTGGCGATCCCGGACCTCGTCGTCGTCGCCCCCGACGTCGGGAGCATCAAGATGGCGCGGGCGTACTCGAAGCGTCTCGGCTGTTCCCTCGCGCTGGTCGACAAGCGCCGCACGACGAAGGACCAGACCGAGGTCATGAACGTGATCGGCGAAGTGAAGGATCGCAACGTCGTCATCTTCGACGATCTGATCTCCACCGGCGGGACGATCGCCAAGGCGGCGCGGGCCCTGCGGAAGCACGGGGTCCGGGAGATCTTCGTCGGCGCGACGCATGCCGCCTTCAACGAAGAAACGAGGAAGACGCTCGAGGATTCGCCGATCCGCGAGATCGTCGTGACCGATACGATCCCTCAACAGCCCGAGCTTCTCGGGGAGAAGGTCCGGGTGTTGAGCGTGAGCAAGCTCCTCGGGGAGGCGATCCGGAGAATCCACGAGGAGCGCTCGCTGAGCTCCCTGTTCATCTAGAGACGCCGGAAGGGTCCGGCAAGGAGACCGACACGATGCAAAAGGTGGAAATTCGCGGGGTGCCCCGGACGGGGTCCCGGAAGTCGGGAGCGCGGCAGCTCCGCGCGGGGGGCAAGATCCCCGCGGTGATCTACGGGAAGACCGACACGCAGTCGATCACCATCGACCTCAAGGAGTTCGAGGGGATCCTGCGGACGCACGGCCACGGCGCCTTCCTCCTGGAGATGAAGCTGGAGGGTTCGGCGCAAGTGGAGCGACTGGTGCTGTTGAAGGAGGTGCAGCGGGATCCGATCACCTCCAGAGTCCTCCACATCGACTTCCTCCAGATCTCGATGGATCAGCTGATCCAAGTGAAGGTCCCGGTCCATCTGGAGGGAACGCCGATCGGCGTGAAGGAGGGAGGCCTTCTGGACGTCCTCTCCCGCGAGGTCGAGATCGAGTGCAAGGCGGCGGAGATCCCCGAAGACATCAAGTACGACATCTCCGAAGCGGCGATCGGACACTCGGTGCACGTCTCCGACCTGGTCCCGCCACAGGGAGTCGAGATCCTGACGCCGGACAATCGGGTGATCGCGACCGTCATCTCCAAGGTCTTGGAGGCCGAGGCGGCGGCCGCCGAGGAAGCGGCTCCGGAGGAGGCCGGCGAAGGCGAAGGCGAAGGCGAAGAGAAGAAGGAGGAGGAAGACGCCTCCGAGGAATCGAAGGCCGGCTCCTGATCGGGTCGCGCGATGGGGATCCGTTGCATCGTCGGCCTCGGCAACCCGGGACCGCGATACGAGTGGACCCGTCACAACCTGGGTTTCTTGGTCCTGGATCGGTTCATCGCGGACCGGAACTGGTCTTGGCGCCGGGAGCGCGACGGGGAGGAGAGCGAAGGGAGGATCGGCGGCGAGGAGATCGTCCTCCTGAAGCCGATGCGGTACATGAACCGCAGCGGTGGGCCGGTGCGCGACCTCCTCGCGCGTTGCGGGCGCGGGCCGGAGGAGCTGCTGGTGCTCGTGGACGACGCCGCCCTGCCGGTCGGGCGGATCCGGATCCGCAAATCGGGTGGAGCGGGCGGGCATCGCGGGCTCGAATCGATCGAGGAGGAGCTGGAGAGCCGTGCGTACCGGCGGCTCCGGATCGGCGTCGGGGAGGCGCCGGAAGGGATGGATCTGGCCGACCATCTCTTGCGGGAGCTCGAAGAGGCCGAGCGGGAGCGGTTCGAAGCGGTCGCCCGGTCGGTCGCCGGTCTGCTGCCGGATCTGATCCGGAGAGGCGTGGACTGGGCGATGAACCGGTACAACGCCGAGGGCGCGCCGAGCGCCCCGAAAGAGGACGAGGATCGGACCCGAGAAGGGGAAGGATCCACGTGAGAAGAGGGAGCCGAAGCGGGGCGGCTTCCTGCATCGAGGTGGCCCCGCGCGGACAATCCGTACGGGAAAGGCACGAGAGGTGGGTTCAGCAGTGGGTTCAGTGAGGGAATACGAGACGGTCTTCGTCCTCCACCCCGGTCTCGAGGAGAGCGGCGTGGAACAGGAGATCGACGGGGTTCGCAAGACCATCGAGGCGGGATCGGGGGAAATCGTGGCCGTCGATCGATGGGGCAAGCGCAAGCTCG